>JAIBBZ010000037.1 GCA_019694435.1 Pirellulales bacterium | reverse complement strand
GCGGTTGCTGCGCCTCGGCTACCGCGGCCACGCCCAACAGCAGCCCCAGCACCCACCCATGCACGCGCAGATTTCCGGTATGCGTCACGAGAACATCCTTGCCCAGGAAAGAGACCGCTTGCCCTGAGAACGACGCGGCTGCGCTCGGCGCGGCCGCGACATTCGGGGCGAGAGTCTAACGATCGCCCCGCGGGCAACCTAGACCGGTTGCGCGCGGCTAACCGGGTCGCTCGAACCATGCCAGCAACGCATCGACGTCGGCCAGCGACGCGACGACCAGGTCGGCCGTCGCGTCGAAGGGGAGCGCCGCGGGATCGCGCCCGCGGGTATAGAGCACGGTGCGCGTGCCGGCGCGGCGGCCGGCCTCGATGTCGAAGACATAATCGCCAACGACGGCCACCTCGTGCGGCACAAATTCCCATTGCCGGCAAATCGTCGCGACCGCCGCAGGATCGGGTTTCGGCGGGGCGTCGTCCCGGGTCAGGACGATTTCGAACTCCAATCCCAACCGCGCCAACGTGGCCAGGGTCACGTCGCGCCGGTTGCGCGTCACCAGCGCCAGGCGCATGCCGCGCTGTGCCAGCATTGCCAGCAGCTCACCCGCGCCCGCCATCAACGTGGCTTGCTGGGCGCCTTCCCATTCGTGCCGCGTGAGCACCGCTTCGCCCCGGACCCGCGCTTCGCCCGACAGCCGCGCCAGACCTTCCAACAGGGGCGTGCCGTCTGGCAGCCCGATCTCGCGACGCATCGCGGCGAAGTCGAGCCTGGAGTCGACCAGCGTGCCGTCCAGGTCGAAGATCACACCGCGAATCGCCGGCATACTGCGTAATACCCGAGAGTGAAGGACGGCACGATCCCGCGAATCGAGCCTGGGCATTCTAGTCGGCACCGCGTATAACTCGAACATGCCCAGTCGCCGCTCTGCACTCGGGCGCACGACAAGGACGTCGGCCTGTGAAGATTGCCTTGGTTCATGATTGGCTGACCGGTATGCGCGGCGGCGAGAAGTGCCTTGCTGCGCTGTGCGAGCAACTGCCCGAGGCCCCGCTCTTCACGCTGGTCCACGTCCCCGGCACGGTCAGCCCGACGATCGCCGCGCGACCGATCCATACGAGCTGGCTCAATCGCTTGCCCGGGGTACGGCACTATTACCGCGGTCTGTTGCCTTGGATGCGCGGCGCGATCCGGCGGTTCGAAATCGCCGAAGACGTCGATTGCGTGCTCAGCCTGAGCCATGCCGTGGCCGCGCAATTCCGCGTGCCTTCCGGCGTGCCGCACGTGTGCTACTGCTTCACGCCGATCCGCTACGCCTGGCATCTGCGCGACGATTATCTGCGCCACGCGCCACGGCTCGCTCGCCCGCTGCAACAGCGGCTGCTCGATCGCGTTCGCGAGGACGACCGCCGCGGCGCCGCCGCCGTGACGCGGTACATCGCGTGCAGCCGCACGGTGTCGCGTCGGATCGCCGAGGCGTACGGCCGGGCGAGCGAAGTCATCTACCCGCCGGTCGACACCGAGTTCTTCAGCCCGGCCGAGGTCGAGCGCGAGGATTACTACCTGTGCGTCTCGGCCCTGGTGCCCTACAAGCGGCTCGACCTGGCCATCGAAGCTTGTTCGCGCACCGGGCGCCGGCTCAAGATCGTCGGCACCGGGCCGCAGCGCCGCGAGCTGGCCCGTCGCGCAGGACCAACCGTCGAATGGCTCGGCTGGTGCGACGCGATCACGCTCCGCGAACACCTGCGGCGCTGCCGCGCGTTGATCTTCCCGGGGCGCGAGGATTTCGGCATCGTCCCGGTCGAGGCACAGGCCTGCGGCGCGCCGGTCGTGGCCCTGGCGGTCGACGGAGCGCTCGAAACGCTGATTCCCGCGCAACACCAGGCGCCCGGCACGGCGGTGATGTTCGACGCGCCCGAGGTCGACGCGCTGGTCGCGGCGCTCGAGCGGCTGGAAAGCGGCACGGCCCGCCTGTTGCCGGATCTGGCGCGCCGGCAGGCCGAGCGGTTTGCCGCGCCGCGGTTTGCCGACGAGGTGCTGCGCCTGGTCCGCCGCACGGTACACGATCAGCGCACCGAGCAACGCGGGCCACGCGCCCGGTTGCGCCAACCGGTCGGGGTCTGACGTGCCACGGGAGCCGGGGCGCTAGTGTTCCGGCTCTTCGAGGTACGTGTAGCCGCCGAGGCCTTCCTCGTAGAACTTGAGAAACTGGCCGGCTTGCTGGAAATCGATCCGGCCTTCGCGGACGGCCAGCTCGACGTCCGTGCGCAATTGGCGCACCAACTGGTTGGAGTCGAACTCCACGTAGTCGAGCACCTCGCGGACCGTGTCGCCCTTGATCACGGCTTCGAGCACGCACTCACCGGCGTCGTTCACCGTCACGTGCACGGCGTTCGTGTCGCCGAACAGGTTGTGCAGATCGCCGAGAATCTCCTGATAGGCGCCGATCAAGAAGGCCCCCAGGTAATACGGTTCGCCGTTGAAGCTGTGCAGCGGCAGCACGCGTTTGACGTCGCGGCGATCGATGAACTGGTCGATCTTGCCGTCCGAGTCGCAGGTGATGTCGCCGAGCACCGCGTGCGTCGAAGGCCGCTCGTTCAGCCGGTGGATCGGCATCACCGGAAACAATTGCTTGATCGCCCAACTGTCGGGCATCGATTGGAACAGCGAAAAGTTGCAGAAGTAGGTGTCCGACAGCAACTCGTCGAGTCCTTGGAGCTCCTCGGGCACATAGTCCATCTGCCGCGTCAGGCGTTGCATCTTGCGGCAAATGGCCCAGAACAAGTTTTCGGCCAGGCACCGCTGTTCGAGCGGCAGGTAGCCGCCGCTGAACAGGTTCATCGCCATGTCGAGCGCCTGCTGAGCGTCGTGGTAGCTCTCCTGGGCATTGCGGACCGTCAGGTTCTTGAACGTGTCGAGCAGGTCGATCAGCGGCTGCTCGGCGTCGTCCGCCACCTGCGGCGGCACACTGCTATCGCCCAGGCCCGAGACGCCCAGCACGTTGAACACCAGCGCACTGTGATAGGCCACGACGGCCCGCCCGCTTTCGGAGACGATCGTCGGGTGCTCGACTTCGCATTCGTCGCAGATCGCCTGAATGTGATAGACGACGTCGTTGGCGTATTCCTGCAGCGTATAGTTGGCGCTCGACTCGAAATTCGTCTGCGAGCCGTCGTAATCGACGCCCAGGCCGCCGCCGACGTCGAGATATTCCAGGCCCGCTCCGCCGCGCTTCAGCTCGCAGTAAATCCGGGCCGCCTCGTTGAGCGCGCCCTTGATGATCCGGATGTTGGGAATCTGGCTGCCCAGGTGGAAGTGCAACAGCTTGAGACAATCGCCCATGCCCCGCGATTGCAGCTCCTGCAAGGCGCGCAGCGCCTCGCTCACGGTGAGCCCGAATTTCGAGCGATATCCGGCCGACGACTGCCAACGGCCGCCGCCGCGGGCAGCCAGCTTGACGCGGACGCCGATTTGCGGACGGACGCCGATCTTTTCGGCGTACTCGAGGATCAATCCCAGTTCGGTGAATTTCTCCACCACTGGGATGATCTTGCGGCCGATCTTCTGGCCGATCATCGCCGTTTCGATGAATTCGGCGTCCTTGAAGCCGTTGCAGATGATCGGTGTCTCGTTGTCGGCCAGCGCCACCACGGCCAACAGCTCAGGCTTCGAGCCCGCCTCAAGGCCGAACCGATACGGCCGTCCGAAATCGAGCACTTCTTCGACGACCTGCCGCTGCTGGTTGACCTTGATCGGATACACGCAGCAGTAGCCGCCGCGGTAGTGGTGCTGCTGAATCGCCTCGGCGAACGCGTCGTGAATCTCGCGCAGCCGGTGCTTCAAGATCCCGGCGAAGCGCACCAGGATCGGCAGATCGATGCCGCGCATCTGTAGCTCGTCGACCAGCTTTTTCAGGTCGATTTGCCGGTGCGACTCTTTGGCCGGATGTACGAGCAGATTGCCCGTGGCCCGATCGACCGAAAAATAGCCCTTTCCCCAACGTTCGACCTCGTACAGCTCGCTGGCGTCGGTGGTTGTCCAGGGCTTCACCTCTTCGATCATCTTCTCACGGCTCCCAGGCCCAATTCGCCCATGGCAACCGCCGCGTAAGCCCGCGGCGGCAAGGAGTTGCGCATCGGCGCGACGAAGCTTTTGAATATAATCCCTCGTGCGGCGCCGTCGATGGCAATTCGCCCCGCGGCCGCCGCCACAAATGGGATGTTCCTGCCTTGCCGGTCCTTCCGCAATGCACCAAGGCGATCGGGAGATGGTTCGACCAATGCGGCGTAGTTTGGGCGTTGAGACCGGCCGCTTCCGGGGCTGATTTACAGCGAACTGACGATTTCGCCGCTTTCCAGGTCGCTGACCTCGAGGTAGCCGAGGGCCTGGTCGTAGAGCATCGAGATGAACCAATCGAGCCCAGCCCCGCCGATCAGCACGTCGACGGAGGTGTCCTCGTGAAATTCGGTGCCCGTGACTTCGATGTCGCCGGTGACGATCGCCAGAATGGCGTCGATGCGGTCGTTATAGGCCGTGGCCACGTCGGCCCAATTGCCGAGCACGTCGAACCACTGCAACTCCCAATCGTAAAACTCGACGCCGCCACCCCACAGCAGGTCGTCTCCGGCGCCACCGTCGAGGGTGTCAATTCCGCGGCCGCCGTACAGCACGTCGTTGCCGTCTTGACCATACAGAATGTCGCCGACATCCGATGACGTGGCCGGACCATCCCAGCCGATCAGATTGTCGTCCCCGCCTCCGCCAAACAACGTGTCGCGTCGGGTGCCGCCGATGATCAAATCGATGCCCGAGCCTCCGTAGACCTGTTGGGCGACGTCTCGAACCTGGCCGCCATAAAACGCGTTGACATAGCCCCCTTGCAAATACGCAATGAGATTTCCCGAAATCGACGCCTTGGGGACGCTGTAGGCGACAGCCGTGGTCAAGAACACCCCATCGGAGGCCAGTACGAACAACTGCAAGTCGGTGCCGTAATCCAATGTGGCGAGGCGGTCATAGCCATCCACTTCAAGGATCGAAGACGAATTCTCATCTGGCTCCGTCCCGCCATACACGGCGTGCGTTAGCGAGCCGTGTGTCTGAGTCTCCCAGATTTGGATCGAGCGCGACTGATTGCTGCTATTCGGCCCATTCGTGCCCGTCCCATCGTTGACCGATACGCTGATCGTGTAGCCGCCGAAATAACGCGTGCCGCTGGTTACCGAGTCGTCGGTGAAGACGTGCGTCCGCGTCAGCGAGTTGGCAGCGCCGTTCACGATCTCGACGCGACTGAAACTGCCGGAGCTGGCCCCCGACACAAAGGCGCGGGCAATCTGAAAAGTGTCCTTGGTCCGATTGAGCACCGTGTAGGTGCCGTTGTAGTACGCGGACACGCTGGCGAGCGTGACTTGTTCGCCGTTTTGCAGGCGGTGATTGGCGCTGGTCACGGTCGTCAACCCGCTCCCGCCATTCGCCAGGTTGGTGATGGTGCCCTGGCGGTCACCCCAGTCGATGGTATAGGTCAACCCGCCGCCGGTGAGGCTGGGGGCGGTGAACGTGAAATCGAGCGGCTGGCCGCGGACGCCCGAGTAGGCGGGCCCCGCGACGTGGGCGCCGAGCAGGTTCGTCGTTTCGATTTTTGAGCCGCCCACCGCGGTCTTCTTCGTGCCCAGGACGAAGAACATCTTGCCGGCCAGGCTCGTGCCGGTGAATGTCTCGCTGATCGCCAGTTGCCCCGCGGCATTCGTGACCTGGTTGGTCAGCGTACGCGCCAGCGCGGGCTGCGTGTTCAGGTCGTCGTAGGCATAGATTTCCAGGTCGAAGACCGCGTTGGCGCCGTCCAGAAACGTGCCGGACAGCACGACGTTGCCCGCGTTGACGGCCGCAGCCAGGCTGGCGCGGGCCGTGGTCCCGCCAGCAATGAACGGCTGCGCTGCGCCGACATTCCACAGCGGGGTATTACCGACGATGACCGTACTGGTGCCCAGCGAATGAATGGCGCCGCCGGTCAGATCGTGAATTTTGCCATCGGCGACGGCCAGGATATCGGCCGGCGCGCCGCCGGCCGCGCTGCCGACTTCCAAGCCGACGGCGAAATTGCGGATCTCCAGGCCCACGACGGCGAAGATCGTCGGGCCCGCCGAGCTGGCAAACCGCAAGCCCGTCGCTCCGCTGAGGCCGGCGCCATCGAGAATCGCGCCGTTGGCCAAAATCGTCGTCTGACCGGTAAGGACCGGCAGGGCGCCCAGGGCCGGATTGAGCGAGAGAACTTTTTGCGAGGCGGTCAGCGTGTCGGCCAGATCGATTTCGATGGTATCGAGCCCGGCATGGGCGTTGGCGTATTGAATTGCGTAGCGGAGCGAACCAGCCACGGTGGCAGAATCGCTCAGCGAGGTGACCACGAGCGGATTGACGGCAAAAGCAGCCAGCGAACCTTCGTCGCCAGCGGGTCGAACTCCTTGAAACGGCGCAGGTACGCCAAAATTCGCAGTGTAGACAAAACGCCCCGTCGGATCAACGGCCACGCCAAAAGTACCGCGCATCTCCGATCGCCGGAACTGAGCGGTGGATTGGTCATTAAGCACATATCCCGAATTGTAATCGTTCTCAAGCTCGAGGGTCTCGGCGTTGCTGGCCGTATTGACGCTTGCAATTCGGTTAATTCCGTCGAACATCCCCGTTCCGGCAATTTCCAGCAAGTCACCTTTTCGAAACGTAAAGTTACCGAGATCGAGTGGGGCAAAAACGCCCGGGGAAATCTCTGTGCCCTTAAGTGTTAAAAGTACCTTTCCGCCCGATGTCGCCCCGTTTGAATCATCGATTGATCGTATGCCATAGGTGGCATTCCGATTCGGCCCGCCAGTTGTGTCCGCAGGTCCGTCGATAAGGTTGCGCCGCTGCACCTGCTCGAATTCAAGTTGCCCGGAAAGCGGGTTTCTCGTGAACACCGATAGCGCGCCACGATCGCCAGTTGGTGCCACGGTCGGCGGCAAGTTCCCCTCGCGATCCGTGTGGCCCGAAACATAGACTCGCGAACCATCTGGGCTGGTGGCAAGGCTGATGCTTCCATCTAATCCGTCGACCTCCTCGACCGGGGCTGGAACCCCATCGGAGTACGTCGCTACATGCGTAAGCTGGCCGTAGGTTGAGCTCAGTGGATTCGTGTCTCGAGCAAAGGCCAACAAGCGACCATCTTCGCCTTGCGGGGTCGAATTGACGGCCGCAGCCGCCACGTAAACATGCTTGCCATCTGGAGAAACGATGACATTGGTCGGCGTGTCCATCGGCATGATCGCGGATGAACTAATCGTTTGTCGCAACGCGAGCAACCCTGTGGTCAGATTCCGTTCGTAGACCAGTACCTTGTCCGCATCTCTCGCAGTGATGTAGACGTGACGCTGGCTGTCGAGGTTGTGGGGGCTCAATGCAATGCCACGTGCGGAATCCAAGTCAGGTGAAGTAACGACACCGCCAATAATTGCCGAAGGCTGGCCAAATGTCGCGCCCGGCGTCGTCGATCGAGCGAAGACCGCAACGGCATCATCGTTGCGTCCCGTCACGTAGACAAACCTCCCATCCGCGGACACACGCACCTCGGCGGCGCCCATGATGCCATCCCCAGAGGGTGACTGGCTGGCGCGAATGGTCCAACTGCTCTGCAAGGTGAGGGTCCCATCAGTCGCGTTGCGATCGAAAGTGAACAATGCCGCCTCGGCCCCCGTCGCGTCGGCGCCTTGGGTCACCACATAGGCCGACAGGCCATCGGAACTGATTGCAAGCGAGTGGGGTCGAAGAAATTGACCGATGCCTGACGTCAAGCTACTGATCGTTTGCTTCGGAAGCCCGGCGGACAATGTAAAACCGCCGCTGGAATTGATGTCATAAATATTGACCTGACTCGAATCCGTGCTGACTGTGTATGCACGCTGGCCACTGGCATCGAGTGTGATGAAGTACGAGGCGCGCGTGAAACTGGTCCCGTCGTACGGGGCGGTTAAGCCTGAAACCCAACCGCCTTGCACATTCGGGAGGTCTGCAAGATGCGCTGCCATCAGGTCGCGGTGCTCCAGGCGTTGAATCGTTGCAGTGCCCAGTCGACCGCGAACGGGTTTCCGAGCCCGGTTTCTCGTTAACTTCCCCTGCAATTGGCTACTCCCCAAAATCTAATTTCCTGGAACATTACGTTTGAGAATCCGCAGTCAATCCCGAAAATTTATTCCGTTCTTCATCGAGATTACGCCGACGCGCCGTGGCAAATGCGATTTGCAATCACACTTGCTATGACGAGAAACCCAAGCAGGGCCAGGCCAAATGCATCGGGCTCTGGCACCGGAACCACGACTAAGTCGTGCAACGAGGTGATCTCATCTCCTGCACCCACGCCACTCCCTGAAATAACCGTTCGATTTCCCGTTGCAACATCGACTTGAAAGAGCGTGCGAGGCCCACCATCAATCGATGTATTGTTGCCGCCAACGATGAGCTGTCCTGGTCGCAATAGGTCGACGTTGTTTCCATCGAATGTGGGGCCTGCTCCTAAAAGCTGCGCGCCTACGATACCCGATATCGGCGTAACAGCACCTGAATTTAGGTCTGCGAAGAACAATGCGTTTGCAAGACTTGGTCCTGCGAGCACGATTGCGATCGAATCGCGCACAATGAAATCACGTTGAATATTGATGGGAAGCGAACCAAGTAAAGTACGGTTTCCAGTCGTCGGGTCGACCTGCACAAAATGTTGCAGTATCGGATCGCCAACCACGATTCCGAGTGCAGTGTCAACGTGAATTCCAATTGGTCCCAAGAGATTTGGGCCAGCGCCCATGTCATTGCTGGAAACGAGAGTTCGATCGCCCGTCAGGGGATTGACCGCGAATATCCGCGTGTCTTCACGCAGGAAGACAGTTCCATCATCCGTAACTTGCAATTGCCCCGGGCCTCCGAAGATGCCGCCGAAGGCTGGACCGGCCCCACGACCAGGGCCAGAAATCAGCGTGCGGTTGCCCGTTTCTGGATCAATGCGAACAATGCGTCCTTCACGCTCCAGGGTGTCTAAGTTGAAGTAGGGATCGGTGACATAGATTTCTCGATTTGGTCCCAGCGCAATCCCGCCGCCTTCGAGCAATGGCAGGCCTGTCCCGACGCCGCGGCCTGATATCAACTCACGATTCCCCGTGATCGCGTCGACGCGATACACGGCGGCAACGTCGTCCACCTGCGGATCAGAAGGCCCCCCTTGGAGTACGAGAATGTCGCCTGGATTGATCGTGGCCGCGTAGAGCGCGATGGTGTGCATCGAAATGAATGTCGCGCAAACGGCCGAACCGAAACAAAATCGTTTCATGGAAAACCTCATCGCGCAGCGCCACCCGGATCGAGCTAACCACCACCGGTGAGCGTCTGCACGAGCGTTGCCAGGAATTGCGCTGCAAGTAGTCAGGCCCAAGCAAACGGGCCGATTCAGAACTGCCGCCTGCGACCTCGAACCGCGCCCCTGTATTTTCCGGCCCAGTACCAGTAAATACTGGCCCAGTCTTCAAATACTGGCCCAGTCTTCGCCCGCCCAAGTGCAGTCATCGAGTCGCTCGCGCAGATGTTAAGGTGCCCCTCCCGCGAGAGTCAAGCAAAAACACCAGGTGGGGGAAGGCGGGAAGGCCGGCCACGGTGCCGCCGCGAGCCCCCGCCGGGACCGGGAGCAGTCCGCATGGAAGCCGTCCACCTCCGCTGGCTGATCCAGCCGCTCGCCGCGGCGCTGCACGTGGCCGACGTCGTGCGCGTGCGACGCAGCGCCGCGCCAGCACCGTCCGACTGGTCCGGGCCGTTGGGCATCTGGGCCGAGCCGCTGGCCATCTTCGACGCCTGGGCGGCGACGGCCACGGTCGAGCAGGGCCCGCTCCTGGAGCAAGCCATCGGCCTGGCACCACGCTTCGAGCGCGAAACGGAGCTCGCCGCCAGCGCGCTGGCCAAAGTGGCCGACCGCTCGCAGGCCGCAGCGCAGGCGCCGGCCTTGGCCCGCGCCTTGGCATCGATGCGCCGCGCGACTCTCGCAGCGCAGCCCGACTTGCTCGACCGGCTTCAGGCCGAATCCGAACCCTTGCGCGCGACCTGGGAACGGGTCGGCGGGCCCTTGCTCGATCACATCGGCCGCTGGACGGCAGAAAACTGGCTCGTGCCGGCGGCCGACGTGCTGCTCGTACCTCCGGTCGGTGGCGGCTTCGGCGCCGCACACCCGGCGGCCAACCTGGCCCGCATCGAGGTTGGCGGGCCAGTTGCCGACGCCTGTCCGCCGCCCACCGTGCAGGTGGCCTGGCTGGTGGCGCAGCTCAACGCCGACTTGCCGGTGTTTCAAGGCAGCCTGACCCGCACGTGCGCTGCCCGGGCCGCGGCCTGGGCGATGCTGGCCATCACGCTCGAGGCGGCGGCCGACGCCGAGCTGTTCGCGCACGACGACGCGACCTGCGCGGCGGCCGCCAGGGCCTGGGGACTCGAACCTGTCGACGCGGTTGAAACCTTGCGCCGGTGGTGGAACGTCTATCGCGATGCGCGGCCGTCCTGGCCCGCTGCCTTGGCGGCCTTGGATGCGCTGCTCGGGGCTCGTCCCTGACAGCCCCTGGCCGTCAACGAATCGCCAGCGGCCGCAGGGCAAAACCAGCCGTCGTGCCGGCAATCTTGTTCGTAGAGGCGATGTAACAGAATTCCCAAGCCTGCTCGCGGGCCAGGTCTTCGAGGAAATGGAACTCGCCGATGTGCACGCCTTGCTCGATGAGCAGGTAGCGATGCACGGGGATGAACGTGTCGGTTGGAGCGGCCGGCGGGTTGACCTCCAGGCCGCTCGTGTCGGCGCCGATCATCATCGCGCCGTGCTGCTCGACCAGGTACCGGGCCGTCTCGAGCGTGATGCCTGCCGAGTCGTGTTCGGACAACACGTCGGCGTCGGCCCCGTCGCGACCCCAGTAGCGCAACACGCCGGTGCGGATCAGCACGACGTCGCCGGGCCGGAGCTCGACCTGCTGCCGCCGGCAGGCCGCATCAATGTCGCCCGGCGAGATCGCATAGCCGTGCGGCAAGGCGTCGACCTGCTTCAGACCAGCCAGATCGAGCAGCACGCCGCGGGCAATGATCGGCGGAATCGTCGTCGCATCGCACTTACGGACACCGAAGTTGCCGCCCCAGTCGCTTTCGCGGTAGCCGTTGTACCAGTGATTGTCGTCGCCGACGGTCACATGGCCCAGCCCGTCGATCTGCGTCCCGACGTTGTCGCTGATGAACAAGGCGCAGCTATGCCAGGCCTGGCCGCTGGGGTTCGCCTCGGGCAGGGCGAACGGATGATCGGCCTGGCGCTTCACTCCCTCGGGTCCCCGATAGGTCATGACTTCGGCCGCGTTGTGGCCGGGCCACTTGTAGCTGTTGCGACTGTAGGTGACGCCCAGGTCGAACACGCGCCCCGTACGCGCCAATTGCAGGGCGGCCCGGACCGAGTCGGGCGTCATGGCGTTGAGCGCGCCGACTTCGTCGTCGGGAGCCCAATTCCAACCCCAGCCCTGGCCGGGTTGCCAGCCTTTGGTCGACGGCTCATCGGCGGCATGCGTCGCCGCTTCGTGCGAATTGCCCAACAGCCAGACGCCGACCAAGAGAGTGAGGCCGGCGCCACAACAGAATCCGCGCAGGGTCGCCAGATGCATGGGTTTACCCGTGAGCCGAGGTCAAGAGCCAAAAAAATCGACGCAGCAAATTGCCAGTTGGTCGAGATTCTAAACTTTCCTCGGCGCGGCGCCCTGCTTTCCGGCCGCGCCAGGGCAACTACAATCGCCCTCCATGCGAGTGGCGCTGATGATCACCTGTTTGGGCGACGTCATCCGGCCGGGAGCCGGCCAGGCGACGGTGCGGATCCTGCGCCGATTGGGCCACGAGGTCGAATTCCCCGAACAGCAGACCTGCTGCGGGCAGCCGTTTTTCAACAGCGGTTTTTTCGATCTGGCCCGGGCCCAGGCGCGGCACACGATCGAGGTGTTCAAGGGCGACCTGCCGGTCGTGGTCCCCAGCGGCTCGTGCGCGGCGATGGTCAAGCTCGAGTTCCCGCACCTGTTCGCCGACGACCCGCCGTGGTTGGAGCGGGCCCAGGAGCTGGCCGCGCGAACGTACGAGTTTTCCGACTTTCTCGTCAATCGCCTCGGGGTGCTCGACGTAGGCGCCCGGTACGACGGTACCGTCACCTATCACTACGCATGCCATCTGCGCGGCCTGGGGCTGGTCGACGAGGCCGAGCGGCTGCTGGCCCACGTGGCGGGCGCGACCCTCGTGCCGCTGGCGCGCCACGACCAGTGCTGCGGGTTCGGCGGCTCGTTTGCCGTGCGCTATCCGCAGGTTTCCGGCGCAATGGTCGACGACAAGGCCCGGGCCATTTGCGCGACGGACGCCCGCTGCGTGGTCGCGACCGACGCGGGCTGCCTGATGAACATCGGCGGCCGCCTGCACCGGCAAGGGCAGGCGATCGAGGTGCTGCACCTGGCCGAGCTGCTCGACCGCCGGCCCGCCTAGCCCGAACGAGGGCCGCCGCCGCGTGCTCCGCGAGCGGATGAACCGATTTTCCGGAATGGAGGAGCGCCCCGGTTTGTCTTGACCTGCGTGGCGGCGCGACCTAAACATTTTAAACCTGTACGAGTATTGCATCTTTAACCGAGCGGCCATGCGACTCGCCCTGCAAACCGATTACGCCCTGCGGACGCTGATCTACCTGGCCGGCAAGCCCGGCCGTGCTCACGTGGCCGACGTGGCCCAGTTCTTCCAGATCTCGGCGCACCACGTCGGCAAAGTCGTCCATCAACTGGGGCGTCTGGGGTTCGTCCGGAGTATTCGCGGCGTGGGCGGCGGGATTGAATTGGCCCGCGCGCCTGAGGCGATTCGCGTCGGCGAGGTGGTCCTGGCGTTCGAAGGCAACTTACATCTGCTGGATTGCGTGGGCGTCGACGCCGTGTGCGTAATCCAGCCGAACTGCCGGCTGCGCAGCGTCCTGGCCGAGGCCGAACGGATTCAGCTCGAGTATCTCAACGGCGTTTATCTGTCGGACGTCGTCCGGCCGGGCAAACAACTGGTCGAACTTCGGCCCGTGCCGCCGAAAGGCAAAAGCCGCCCGCGGCGCGCGGGGCGTTGACGCGAAAACGGGGCATGGTTTTCTCTCCTTCCTTCAGGAGTCAGGCGGAATGAATACGTGGACCAAAACAGCGGGAGTCGCCGGCGCGTCGCTGGCAATCGCGGCGGCGTGCCTGTTCATCGCCGACGGTGCGCTCGTCGCCGCCGACCGGTCGGGCGACGTCGATGCGCAGGCCCTCGAGCGGACCCGCAAGCAAGTGCGGATGCTCGACGACCTCTACAAGACGGCCGTCGTGTTGATCACAACGCACTACGTCAACGACGACGCCGATCTGCCGGCCGGAACCGCCGCTATCGCGTTGTTCGACGCGATGAAGAACAAGGGCTGGCACGAAGCGCGCCTGCTCGACGCGACCGGGCTGCCCACCAACGACAAGAACGCGCCGAGCGACGAGTTCGAGAAGACGGCCATCGCCAAGCTCAAGGCAGGCGCCGCGTATCACGAGGCCGTCGTCGAACGTGACGGGAAGCCCTATCTCCGCGCCGCCACCATCGTGCCGGTCGTCATGGAGAAATGCACGATGTGCCACGATCACTACAAGGCCGCCAAACCGGGCGAGGCGATCGGTGCCTTGAGCTACACCTTGCCGATTGAGTAACGGCGAGCCACTGCACGACGGGCCCCGCCTCGACGATCGCGGGCGCCCCAACATCCGACGCACCTGGACCTCTGCGGCTGGCCGTGACGGCCGCCGCAGAGGTCTTTTTTCCCCCCGCACTTTGTTTGCCCCTGGGCAAACCGCCTTATACTGCTGCGGTGCCGCGCGAGGCATGATTCTGGCTTGGGAGCGTGCGCGATGAACGTTTGTTGCCGTGGACGGCTGGCCGCGTGTGTGCTCGCGCTGCTTGGTCTGGGCAGCGGTTGCCGCGAGGAACCAGCGGCCCTGGTGACACCCCCGCCGCCGGCCGTCAGTGTCAGCACGCCGGTGGTTCGCGCGGTGGCACCGTTCGAGGTGTTTCCCGGGCGGCTCGACGCGGTCGAATCGGTGGATATCCGTGCCCGCGTCAGCGGCTACCTGGTCAAGATCGCGTTTCAGCCCGGCGCCCTGGTGCAGCAAGGCGATCTGCTGTTCGCCATCGACCCCCGGCCCTACGACGCCGCGCTGGCCCGGGCCGAGGCCGAAGTCGCCCGCTGGCAGGCCGAGCTGAAAAAGGCGGCCGCGGACCTGGCGCGAAGCGAGAAACTGCGCCCGACCGGCGCCGTGACTCAAGAGGAGTATGAACAAAACGTCGCCCTCCGCGGCATGGCCGAGGCGTCGTTGCGCGCCGCGCAGGCCACGGTCGAGACGGCCCGGCTCGATCGCGGCTTTACCGAGATTCACGCGCCCATCGCCGGCCGCATCAGCCGGGCGCTGATCACCGAGGGGAACCTCGTCACGGCCGATACGACGTTGCTGACGACGCTCGTCTCGGACAATCCGATCCACTGCTATTTCGATGTCGACGAGCGCACCGTGCTGCGGATTCGCGCGTTGATCGCCGCCGGCAAGCTCGCGTCGGCCCGCGACCGGCGCCGTCCGCTGGGCATGATGCTGGCCGATCAGCAGGAATTCGTGCAGCAGGGTTACATCGATTTCGTCGATAACCGCGTCGATCCCACGACCGGCACCATTCGCGTCCGCGGCATCTTCGATAATCCGGACGGCCTGATGTCGCCCGGCTTCTTCACGCGCATCAAAGTGCTGCTGGGCGAGCCGGAAGACCGATTGCTGGTGAGCGAACGGGCCCTGGGCACCGAGCTGGGCCAGAAATACGTCCTGGTCGTCAACGCGCAGGACACCGTAGAGATGCGGCCGGTCACGGTCGGCGCGGTCGACGGCGAGTTGCGCGTGATCGAGCAGGGGCTCGCGGCCGGAGACCGGGTCGTGGTCGTCGGGCTGCAGCGCGTGCGGCCGGGCATGAAAGTCGCGGCGCAGACCGTACCGATGCCTAGTGCCGGCACGGCGGCGCCGCTGACCGCCGAAGCAGCGCCCAGTGCTACGGCCTCCCCAGCGGCTACCCAGGCCCCGGTGGCGGGGGAGGGCCCGCGGTAATGGCCCGGTTCTTTATCGATCGGCCGATCTTCGCCGCGGTCGTCTCGATCGTGATCACGCTGTTGGGCGCCGTGGCGGTCAACACGCTGCCGATCGCCCAGTATCCGGAGATCACGCCGCCCACGGTGCAGGTGACCTGCATCTACCCCGGCGCGAGTGCCAAGGTCGTCGCCGACACGGTCGCCGCGCCGATCGAGCAGCAGGTCAACGGCGTCGAGAACATGCTCTACATGTCCTCGCAGTGCACCAACGATGGCACGTACGCGTTGACCGTGACCTTTAAGCTGGGCACCAACCTGGACATGGCCCAGGTGCTGGTGCAAAACCGCGTGGCGCTGGCCCTGCCCACCTTGCCCGACGTGGTCAAGGCCACGGGCGTATCGACCAAGAAGAAGTCGCCGAACATTCTGCTGGTCGTCAACCTGGTCTCGCCCGACGGCAGCTACGACCAGTTGCGGCTGAGCAACTATGCCACGGTCTACCTGCGCGATCAGCTTGCGCGGCTCAACGGCGTGGGCGACGTGACCCTGCTCGGGCAGCAAGACTTCAGCATGCGCGTCTGGCTCGATCCCGAACGGCTGGCCACGCGCAACCTCACGGCCAGCGACGTGGTCAACGCCCTGCGCGAGCAAAACGTGCAGGTCGCCGCGGGGCAGATCGGCCAGCAGCCGGTGCCCGCCGGGCAGGAATTCCAGTACACGATGAGCACCCTCGGCCGGTTGACCGAGGTCGAGCAGTTCGAACAGATCATCCTCAAGACCGGCGCCGATCAACAGGTGACGCGGCTGGCCGACGTGGGCCGGATCGAACTGGCCGCGAAGAACCGCGACATCACCTGCACGCTCGACGGCCAGCCGAGCGTCGGCATGGCCGTGTTCCAATTGCCGGGGGCCAACGCGCTGGAGGTGGCCGACGAGATCGAGGCGACCATGCGCGACCTCGCCGAACGGTTTCCCAGCGGACTGGCCTACCAGATCGTCTACGACACGACGCCGTTCATCGACGAGTCGATCCGCGAGGTGTTCAAGACCCTGCGCGACGCGATCCTGCTCGTGGCGATCGTCGTGCTGGTGTTCTTGCAAAGCTGGCGGGCCACGATCATTCCGCTGATCGCCGTGCCGGTGTCGATCGTCGGCACCTTTGCCGCCCTGGCGGCCTTCGGCTTCAGCCTGAACAATCTGTCGCTGTTCGGGCTGGTGCTCGCGATCGGCATCGTCGTCGACGACGCCATCGTGGTGGTCGAGGCGGTGCAGCATCATCTCGAGCACGGCCTGTCGGCGCGCGACGCCGCGCTGAAGGCGATGGGTGAAGTGACCGGGCCGGTCGTCGCCACGGCCCTGGTGCTATGCGCCGTGTTCATTCCCAGCGCGTTTCTCAGCGGCATCACGGGCCAGTTCTTCCGGCAGTTCGCCGTGACGATCGCCGTGTCGACGGTGATCTCGATGGTCAACTCGCTGACGCTCAGCCCGGCGCTGTCGGCCTTGCTGCTCAAGCCACCCACGGCGCGGCGCGATCCGCTCGAATGGGTGCTGAACCTGGCGCTGGGCTGGTTCTTCAAGATCTTCAACGGCGTGTTCGGCGCGGCGAGCGGGTTTTATGCCCGCGTGGTGGGCCTGGCCCTGCGCACGAGCTTGATCGTGCTGTTGCTCTACGGCGGGCTGCTGTATCTGACCTACTACAGCCTGTCGCACATTCCGACCGGCTTTATACCGATGCAGGACAAGGGCTACCTGCTCGTCAACGTGCAGTTGCCCGATGCGGCTTCGCTCGAACGGACGCAGGCCGTGCTCGCGCGGGTCGACCAGTTGGCCCGAGCGACACCCGGCGTCCGGCATGCGATCGGCGTGGCCGGACAATCGATCTTGCTGGGGGCCAACGGCTCGAACTTCGGCTCGGCCTACATCATTCTCGACGAGTTTCACCAGCGCCACGGCGCCGAGCTGTCGGCCGACGCCATAGCGGCGCGGCTGCGTGCGCAGTTTTTCCGCGACATCGCCGAGGCCCAAGTGGCTGTGTTCGGCGCGCCGCCCGTCGACGGGCTCGGCAACGCCGGCGGCTACAAATTGATGATCGAGGATCGCGGCGACCTGGGCTTGGGTACGCTGCAAGCCGTGACCGATGATTTCATCGCCACCGGCAACCAACAGCCCGGCCTGGTCGGCATGTTCACCGCCTTTCGCGCCGACACGCCGCAGCTCTACGTCGACGTCGATCGCACCAAGTGCAAGTCGCTCGGCGTACCCCTGGGCGAGGTGTTCAACACGCTTCAGGTGTTCCTCGGCGGCTACTACGTCAACGACTTCAACCGCTTCGGCCGCACCTGGCAGGTGAATCTGCAGGCCGACGCGCCGTTTCGGCTTTCGCCCGAGGTCGTGCGGCTGCTCAAGGTCCGCAACGCCAACGGCGAGATGGTCCCCCTGGGCACGCTGGCCGAGGTCCGCGACGACAGCGGCCCGGTGATGATCACGCGCTACAACATGTTTCCCGCCGCGGCGATCAACGGGTCGCTCATGCCGGGCGTGAGCACCGGCGAGGGAATCGCCACGATCGACGCCCTGGCGCGGCGCGAGCTGCCGCAGGCCATCTGGTACGACTGGACCGAATTGACCTATCTGCAGATTCTGGCCGGCAACACGGCGTTGCTCGTCTTTGCCGGCGCCACAGTGCTCGTCTTCCTGGTGCTGGCCGCGCAGTACGAAAGCTGGTCGCTTCCGCTGGCCGTGATTCTCGTCGTGCCCGTGGTGCTGTTGTGCAGCGTGATCGGCATCGCCATCGGCGGTCTCGACGTGGTGATCTTCACGCAGATCGGTTTCGTCGTGCTGGTCGGGCTCGCCAGCAAGAATGCCATCTTGATCGTCGAGTTCGCCAAGCAGAAGCACGAACAAGGGGCCACGGCCCGGGAGGCGACGCTCGAGGCCTGCCGGCTGCGATTGCGGCCGATTCTGATGACCTCGTTCGCGTTCATCCTCGGCGTCGTGCCGCTGGTGCTGGCCTCCGGCGCAGGCGCCGAGATGCGCTATGCCCTGGGCCTGGCCGTGTTCTCCGGCATGCTGGGGGTCACGCTGTTCGGGCTGCTGCTCACGCCGGTGTTCTACTACGTGGTGACTCGGCTCTTCGGCCGCAAGCAGCCGCGGCCTGTCGCCCCGACCGATGGACGTCACGTGGACGTCGAGCGCGCGGCAGCCGTTTCGACGGGTTAAAGCCCGGGCTCAGACCGTGCGGCGACCCGCGTCGGGAAAATCTCGCTCCAAGGCGAAGCGAGAATTGACGATTCGCGCGTAGACCGCCGCGTGCAGCCGTTCGATTTCGCCGCGACGGGGCACGACCTGCTGGAAGGCCGCTTCGAGCTGCGCCAGGTCGCGCACTGCGATCTCGACATGAAACTCGCCCAGCGCGTCGGGCCCAAAGCCGAGCTTGCGCCGGCGCAGGCCCCAGCCGACGATCGCTCCCTGATCGCGCAAGTGATTCAAGTACTCGGCCAGGGCCGTGGCCAGCTCGATATCGCTGGCGCCTTCGCGCAGGTCGCACCAGATGTGGTAATAGTCCATCGCTCGCGTCCTTTGCAGGACGCCGTGTGTCTACTTGGCAAATTTGGCGAACGGGTCGTTATCCGGGTCACGGTTCCAGGTGTGCTCGATGCCGTCGGCCACGCGCTCGGCGGTCTCTTCACCGTAGAGCCGCGCGACGACGTG
This sequence comes from Pirellulales bacterium, assembly GCA_019694435.1. NCBI lineage: Bacteria > Pseudomonadati > Planctomycetota > Planctomycetia > Pirellulales > Pirellulales bacterium. Next base: position 34,209 of record JAIBBZ010000037.1, on the reverse strand, counting down.
CAGCGCCATGTCGATGCCGGCCGATACGCCCGACGACGTGACCCGATCGCCCGCATCGACCCAGCGGGCCTGTTTGACCCACTCGACCTGATCGCTTTGCGCGACCGCCATCTGGAAATACTGCTTGTTCGAGGTGGCCCGCTTGCCGTCGAGCAGGCCCGCCTTGGCCAGCAGGGCCGAGCCGCTGCAGACGCTCATCATGATCTCGGCCTCGCCCGCCCGCTCGCGCAGCCAGGCGAGCAGCACGTCGTTCTTCAGTTGCGGGATCGTTCCGAACCCGCCGGGCACGAGCAGGTAGTCGAGTTTCGGACAGTCGGCGAAACCATAGTCGGCCACCGACTTGGGCCCCTGAGTCGATTCGACCGGCCCGGCCTGTTCGGCCACCATTACGACCCGCAGGCGGTTGCGTTGCGTGCCGAACACCTCGGCAGGCCCATAAACGTCGAGCAGCTCAAAGCCTTTGTAGAGCAGGATGCCGAGCGTCTTGACCGGTTGCTGGTCGCCGGGCTTGGTCGCCTCCGGGACGTCGCCTTCCGCGGCGCGCGCCGATGCAGCCAGGGCCAACACGACGACGACAACCGCCGGCAGACGCAGGGCGCTCATGGTACGGTCCTTTCCGCGTAAGATGGCCGCAACAGCGCGGGGATCTCCCGAATATTCTCCCGCGGCGCAAAAATATTGTGCCGCGGTCGCTAATCCGGGACAACCGTGCAGGCGGCTCATTCTTCGTCGACGCGGAGGGCCTTGAGCAGCGAGGCCGGGTCTTTCTTTTCGCTGCCGCCGCCGCGAGAGATGAACTGCATCACGTTGAGCATCACGCGCGGATCGTTCAATTGCTGCTGCATGTTGCGGCTGAGCGCTTGCCGGAGCAACTTTTTCTCGGCCGGGTCGGTCGATTCCAGCACCCGCAGCGCGCAGATGCTCATCTCGTCGTTGGTCTCTTCGCCGAAGACGATCCGTTGCGGCGGTTGATTGGGGTTGTACGGGTTGCCCGACGAGTTGTCGAACCACGCTTCGAGATCCAGCCGAGTGCCGGCGGGCAGGTGTACCGGCTCGGCATAGGTGTATTGCTCCTGCCAGTTGAAGTTCCAATCGACCCATACCAGCGGTTGCGTTTGGCCGTCGGGCAACGTGGCCGTGAGCCGCATTTCGGTGCCGAGCACGTGCATGTGCGGCGTGACGTCGAGCACCTCGAGCGGCACGGGCGTCGTGAACGAGTGTTCCATCTTGTGCCGCGCCTCGCCCGGCGGGATGTTCACGTCGAAGTCGACGATCGCCACCCCGCTCAAGTAACGCTCGACCGGCTGCTTGGCAAAATAAATCGCCACCTGCGACTGGTCGGTCTCGGCCTTGCCAGAAGGGTGGTAGTGCAATTGCATCGCCAGATCGCTGCCCTGGGACAATCGCTGACCGACACCAGGCGGCAAGAACCGTGGCGAGTAGCCCGGCGCCCAGAAGCCGAGCGAACCGCTAGGACGAAAGCCGCCGGTCAGAAAGCCTTCGTAGCCGGGCTGGGGATCGTTCGCATCGAGCTGCCGCGCAACGCCGCTGGCGTCGAGATACAGAATCGCGTGATGCACGACCTTCGGGTTGCCGGGCCGGAAATCGACCGCGGCCACGACCTTGTCCTCCGGCAGATCGATCGGAATCACGAAAAACCGGAAAATATCTGCCGCTTCGGCCGGCACCTCGAAGGGCTCAGGCATCGTCAGCACCAGATCGGGCTCGCCCAAGGGCCAGCCGGTCGAGAACTCCGGCACAGGCGGGGCGTCTTCTGCATCGCCCTCGGGCGCGCCGGCCTTGGCCCAGGCCTCGAGCAATTCGAGCTCGCGATCGGTCAGCCGGCGCGCGTGCAGAAACTCGACCTGCCCGGGCCGCGCCAACCACGGAGGCATTCGCCGCTCCTGCGTGAGTTGGCTGATAAACTCGGCCCGTTTCGCGGCATCTTGGTAGGTCAACAACGAAAACGGCGCGACCTCGCCGGGCCGATGGCACTGCGCACAACGGGCATGCAAAATCGGCGCGATCTCACGCGCGTAGGTGACCGGACGCTCGACGCGCGCCGACTCGAAACGGCACCCGATCGGATCGGTCTGCGCCACGGCGGGCGCACGGCCCGCCAGCACTGCGTCGATCGCGTCGGCCAGCTCGCGATGACTCACTTGCGCATTGCGCCGGCCGGGCGCGGCATACTGGTCGTCGATCCGCCCGCGGTACGCCATTTCGCCGCGCGGGGTGAGCACGAAGGCCTCGGGCACATGCGTCGGCCGGCAGGCGGCCGCCAGTTCGCCCGTCGTATCGACCACCAGCGGAAAGCTCAGTTTGTACTCCGCGGCGTGCCGGGCGATCGCCGCACGGCGCAGCGATGGGTCGGCAACCACGCCGTAAATCTCCACCGCCGGAGGATAGGCCTCGCGCAGATGGTTCAGCTCGGGGGTGTACTGATTGCAGATCGGGCACTCGGGCGAAAGGAACACCAAGACTACGGCCCGGGCGGTGTTGTTGTCGGCCGGGTGGATGACTTGGCCCTGCACGTCCAGAAACGCCAGGTCGCGGATCGGCACGCGTTCGGCCGCACGGGCGAGACCGGGGACCATGCCCAGAATCAGCAACCGAGGCAGGAGTTTCAACAAGCACCGCAGCATGGCAGACCTCTCGATTCCAAAATCGAAGCAGGGAGACATTCAGACTGACTGACCAGTCAGTCAGCACAATAGCCAGTGTCTGGCTTCGTAGCAAGCGAGAAAAGCATTTGGGGTATATTCCTGGATTTATTCTGAGATTTTCCGCACATCTACAGCCGTACGACGAGTACGCTAGGATATGACTAGCAAGTCATTCTCGACGAGGCATGCGATGAGTACCGCCGCACCCACCGCCAAGCGAGACGCCATTCTGCGCGAGGCCGTCCGGCTGTTCGCCGAGCGGGGCTACGCCGGTACGGAGATGGATGCCATCGGGGCGGCCGCGGGGGTGGCCAAGGGCACGCTGTACCGCTATTTCGCCAACAAGGAAGAGTTGTTTCGAGCGGCGGTTGCTGCGGCCTTTGCCGGACTGGTCGAGCACGTGTTCGAGACGATCGCTTGTCTCGACGATCCCGTGGCCATCATTCGGACCTCGTTTCGGGCCTTGGCCCGGTATTGCCAGAAGCATCCCGAGGTGCTGGACCTCTCGGCGCAGGAACGCGCGGCAAACCCGACGGCGCCGGCCCGCACACATTTGCTCTATCGCTCGGAAAACAATGGTTACTTTGCCGAAGTGGTGCGGCGGGGCATTGCGGCGGGCCAGTTTCGCGAGATCGATCCCGTGTTTGCGGTGAATGCATTCGCCTACATGATGTACGGCCTGCTGTTCGCCAGCCGCACCGAGGGGCGGCTCGCCGACCTCGTGACCCGGGCCGATCAGGCCTGCGACCTGCTCCTGGCCGGCCTGATGAACCCCGCGCGGCCGGCTTGCTAAGATTGACACCTCGTAGAGCAAGTCTTCGTCGCCCGATCGGAATCGTGCATGTCGCCCTCGTGGGCCCGCCGTGTTAGCGAGGCAGCCGCCGCGGCGTTGCTCTATGCGCTGGCGACATTCGTCGTCGCGGTGATTTTCGTGGGCGACCCGCTGATGCCGCTGGTCGGTGGGGGCGACACCAACCAGTTCGAATACGCCAGCGTGCATTTCGCCCAACACTTGCGGTTCGCCCCCTGGCCGCAGATGCAGTTGTTCTCCAACGACGTGTTCTATCCCTATGGCGTCAAGCACGTGTTCGAGACCTGGGCGTTCGAACGCGACTACCTGGTGGGCTTCCTCTGGCAGTGGGTGGGGCCGGGCCCCTGGATCAAGTGGCATTGGCTGGCCGGGTTGTTCATCGGGGCAGCCGGCATGTACCTGCTGGCCCGGCAGCGAGTCGGTTGGCTGCAGGCCGTGGTGTTCGGCTTCCTCGTGTCGTTCGCCAATTTCTACCTGTTTCTGAAGTATCCCGACCACATTTGCTATGCCGCGTGCCATTGGGCGACTCTGGCCATCGTGGTCGATCACCTGTTCGTCCGTGCCGCGCTCGTCGAAGGACGGCTCTCGGCGCCGCTGTTGGCACTGCGGGCCATGCTCACCCTGTTGGCGCTGGGGCACGATCTGGCTTACACGGCCGCGACCAGCTTGCTGTCGTTGGGCGTGCATGGAGCCTGGATCGTCGGCTGGCTCGTCGCGCAATTCGTGAGGGGCGCCGCCGCGCGGTCCACGGCGCGCGCGGCGCTGGCCGGCCTGGTGGGCGGGCTGCGGCGGCCGTCGCTGGCGATGCTCGTGGTTGGCATCGTGACGCTCAAAGGCATCTATTTTTACGTCCCCCTCGCGGCGCAGCTCGCGTACGAATCGTCGAATTTCCCACATCACGCCGACCAACAAGTGTTGGCCGACTTGCGCACGATCGTGCTCGATCCGGTGCACCTGGCACGGATCGCGCTGCCGTACTTTCCGCACTGGAACCCGCGGGAGCCGCACCTGATCTTTCGCGACAATCCCGAGCAGCCGGGAATGGGCTCGGTTGGATGGCTGTTCTTGATCCTGGCCGGTGCGGGACTGTGGCGCGATCGCCGTTGGCTGGTGGTGTATGCCCCAACGCTCGCGCTGCTGCTGTTGTGCTTGACGTTTTCGCCTTATTTCCAGGCGCTCAAGCTGTTGCCCTGGATGCAGTTCACGCGGATCTGCGGCCGTGCCACGTCGCTCTACCCGGCGATGCTACTCGTTTGCGCGTTGGGTTGGCGCTGGAGCTGGCCCCGCACGATTGGCCATTGGGGAATTGCGGCCGCGCTACTCGCGTTGGGCGGCGTGGAGTTCGTCGTCGGGCACCGATTGTCCAGCGAATGGTCGCGACAACCGAGCGTGGGACCCGAGTTCTACGAGTTCATGGACGTCGTCCGTCAATCGCCGGGCGAGGCAGTGCTCGATTGGCCGTTCTGCATCACCGGCGGCAGCGGCACCTGGGCCACGCTCAACTCCTTCTACGCGACCGACGCCACCTTCTCGACCTATCGCCGGTTTCATGGCAAGCAGGCCATGGGGCATTATTTCGGGCGACTGCTGCCGACCCAGGTCAGGTCCTACCTCGAGGCCGGTTGGGATCAACTCCTGATGCCGGCCCGCAAGGTGATTTATCAACCCAACCACCAGCAGCGATCGTTCGACGCCACGCAATGGGAGTTCTTCACCGAGTTCTACGAGCTGAATGATTTCTGTGGGCTGGTGCTGCACGTCGACCGCCTGGCGCCGGGCGACGAGGCCGAATTCATCCGGCGCTTTGGCGAGCCGACGGCGAGCACCAACTTGCCGTGGGCGGGCAAGCTGCTGTTCATCCCGAAGCCGGCCGAGCAGCGTGCCCGCGTCGATCGCGTTCGCGGGCGTGAGCTCAAACTGCGTACCGCGCCGGTCTACCAATATTGCGGAACGTGGTGCCTGGCCGATGGCGATTGGCAACAGGCGATCGACTACTTCGAGCAGGCGCTGGCCCTCGAGCCCGATCGGGTCGACGCCATCCTCGGCATCGTCACGGCGCAGACGCAGCTCGGCAATGCCGCCGCAGCCGAGGAATATTTGCAGCGTGCGCAGCGCGCCTCGCAACCGGCCAGCATGCCGTGACTTGGCTGCGCGACCGGGGGCCGCCTGGGTTCAGAACAAGTCGACGACCGGCGCGCCGTCCGCGACGCGCTGCGGCCGCCCCAAGCGATCGTACACCTCGGTCTCCGGCCGGATTCCCAGGGCGTGATACAGCGTGGCGGCAAAGTCGCCGGCCGAGACCGGCCGTTCGGCCGGGTAGGCGCCAATCGCGTCCGAGGCGCCGTACACCTGACCACCACGAATGCCGCCGCCGCACAGCAGGGCCGAAAACACGTTGCCGTAATGGTCGCGTCCGCCATCGCCATTGATCTTGGGCGAACGACCGAATTCGCCGGTCACCGCAACGAGCGTCTCGTCGTACAGGCCGCGCGCGGCGAGGTCTTCGAGCAGTGCCGAAAGCCCCAGGTCGAGCGGCGGAAGATTATGGTCCTTGAGGCGCGGGAAATTCGGCGTGTTGCCGACGTGGTAGCCGTGCGTGTCCCAGGCGGCCACGGCCACCTTGTCGATCGTGCCGTTGTTGTTGAAGGCCTCGGGCTCGGAGCGATCGGGCCAATAGACGACCGTCGTCCGCACGCCGGCTTCGACCAGCCGCCGCGCCAGCAGCAGGCTCTGCCCGAACAGGTTCTGGCCATAGCGCTCGCGTAGCGGGGCCGGCTCCTGCTCGACGCGAAACGCGTCGAGAAAACGGGGCTCGAGCAACAGGTCGAACGCCCGCTGTTGGATCGTCGCGAAATCGCCGCCCCACGTCGCTTCGGCGCCGGCCATCTGATCGATCAAGTCGCGGCGCCGCGACAACCGGGCCGGGGAAACACCCTCGGGCAGCGCCGCCAGTGGAACCTCGAACACGCGCCCGCTTTGCTGGCCGGGGGCCACGCTCCACGGGTCGAGCGACGCGCCCAAGAAACCGCCTGTCTGGCCGGGAACGACGTTGGTGCTCGTGGCGATCTTCCACGGATAGGCCACGAACGGCGCCACGCCCGGCGCAGTGGGCTGCAAGCGGCTCAGCACCGCGCCGTAGTGCGGATAGTCGTCTTCGCGCGGCGGCACTTCGCCCAGGTTGCGCGGGCGACGGCCCGTGAGCATCGTGTGCGACGCCGAGCCGTGAGCGCTGTCGCCGTGCGAGAGCGAACGCAGAATCGCGTAGCGATCGGCCATGCGCGCCAGTCGCGGCAGATGCTCGGTGATCTCGATGCCGGGCACGTTCGTGGCGATCGGCCGGAACTCGCCCCGGATGCCGGTCGGCGCGGCGGGCTTCATGTCCCAGATGTCCAGATGACTGGGACCGCCGAACAGGTAGACCAGAATCAAATGCTTGGCGCGGCCAAAACCCTGGCCGAGGTCGCCGGCGTCTGGCGGCGCGGCTGCGCTGTACGCCCCGGCGCCGAACTGCGCAAGCCCCGCGCCCCAGGCCAGGCCGACGCGCAACACATCGCGCCTCGACCAGGCGCGACGAGTATCGGGCGAGCTTCCGCGGATGGTAAACATCGGCAGCTCACGGGGCAGAGCAGGTGTCGCATCGCTCGGCCGGCGCATGCCGGGCCGCCGCGAGCCGCGACCGCCTTATGCTAAGGGGCGGCCCTCGCGAGCGTCAAACTTCGCCCGGCGGGCGGCCTAGTTCGAGCTTTCCTCGGACGCCTCGGCGGTGTCTGACTGCTTGTCTGGGCGCTGTTTGCGCTTCGACTTGCCGGCATTGCCGAACGCCTTGAGAAACTGCGAACCCTGGGCGCCGAACAGCTTGCCCGCCTCCTCGACGATTTGGGCCCGGCCTGCCTCGTCGATCGGCGAGCGCTGCCAGGCCTCCATGAAGCTCTTCATGAAGGCCATCCGGACTTTCATCTGGTCGCGCTCGCTCTGGGCCACGACCTGGAACAGGCCGAAGCACATCTCGTCGTCGCTCTCGTTGCCGAACAGGACCCGCGCCGGCGGCGTGCTGGGGTTCGAGGGATTGGCCGACGAGTTGTCGTAGCGGGCCAGGACGTCGATCTGCGTGCCGGCCGGCAGGGTCAGCGGCTTTTCGTAGACGTAATTGTCCTGCCAGTAGAAGTCCCAATCCTTGATCCACATCAGCGATTGCTCGCTGCGGTCGGGCAGCGTCGCGGTGATCTTGAACTCCTTGCCGACCAGGTGCAGATGGGGCAGCAGCGAAATCAGCGTCACGTCGGTGGGCAGCGTCACGCTCGAGCGAACCTCGTGGCTCGACGCGCCGGCCGGGATATCGATCATCAGGGTGCCCACCACCATAATCGATTGCGCGGCCGTGATTTTCTGGCCCTCGTCGGCGTAGTACAGCGCGACCGACGATTGGTCGGTCTCGTCCTTGCCGGTCGGGTGCAGGTGCAGTTGCAGCACCAGGTCGGTGCCCGGCTCGACCGGCATGCCGATCCCCTCGGGATAGAACCGCGGCGTCATGCCGGGCGTCCACACGCCCAACATGCCGGCGACGGGGATATCGATCGACCCGGAAGTCGTGTATCCCGGCTCGGGCGTGGCCGCGTCTTTGGCGCGCGCGGTGCCCGAGCGGTCGAGGAACAAGATCGCATGATGCACGATGGCCGGATTGCCGGGCCGGAATTCGAAGCCGACCACGGTTTTGCCCCCGGCGGCCTCGAGCGGGATGATGAAGTGTTGGAAGACGTCTTCCGTGCCGGCCTTGAGCGTGTAGGGCTCGGGCGCGGTCACCACGAGATCCGGCTCGCCCAAGCGCCAGCCCGACGCGAACTGCGGCTGCGGTGGCAGATCCGCGGGATCGCCCTGCGGGGCGCCGGCCTTGGCCCAGGCCTCGAACAGGGCGAGCTGCGCTTCGGTCAGGTGACGCTCGCCGACGAACCGCGCGCCGCTGATTTCAGCCTTCCACGGCGGCATGCGCCGGCTGCTCGTGACCTGGTGCAGAAAATCGGCCCGCTTGGCGGCATCTTCGTAGGTCAACAAGGAAAACGGCGCGACTTCGCCCGGCCGATGGCATTCGGCGCATTGCGCGAACAGGATCGGCGCGATATCGCGATTGAAGGTCACTTCGCTCGAGGTGCCGGCGACGGTCCGCTTTTCGAGCGGGCAGCCGACCGGCTCGGTCACGGCCGTTTCCACCGGCCGTCCGGCGAGCACCGCGGCCACGGCATCGCTCAGGTCGTGCACGGTCGGCTGCGGACGCTTTTGCCCAGGCGCGGCATACCGATCGTCGATCCGGCCGTGGTACGCCAGTGCGCCGTGCGGGTCGAGCACGAAGGCCTCGGGTACATGCGTCGGGCCGAGCGTGCTGGCCAGATCGCCCGAGGCGTCGAACAAGACGGGAAACTCGATCTTGAAGTCGGCGGCGAACTTGACCGCAGCCGTCCGCTTGACCGTACGGTCGGCCAACACACCGTAAAACTCCACGTGCTTGTCACAGAATTCGGCGGCCAGACGGTTCAACTCAGGCACATACTCGGGGGCGATCGGGCACTCGGTGGTCATAAAGACCAGCACCGTCGCCGCGCGATGCGGATCACCGGCCAACCGATGCGCCCGACCTTCGAGATCAAGGGCCGAAAGGAACCGCGCCGGCTCGTCGGCCGAACGCAGCTCTGCCGCTTGCGCGGCGCCACCCACAAGCAACACGACGGCCATGGGCAGACCGAAGTTCAACCAACGACGACGAGGGGCGCGAATCGTCATGACAAGAGACTCCAGGAGACCCACCGCGCTTCGCGATACAACGCAAACACCCTATTCTGCCGGCAGCAGGCAAAATGATAGTGTGCAAACGATAGTTGTCCCTGGCAAGACAAGCCGGGACAAGAGTTCGGGTTGCGCCGTAAGCCATTTTTGGTAACGCGGGAATTACGGCCGCCCGCACTACACTTCGGCCAGGCGTTCGGTCGCATCGCCAAAGCGTTTGAGGTGCACCCCGGCCTTGTCGAGCAGCGACATGTACAGGCTGCACATCTTCCGCTCGGGCTTTTCGAGATAGTTGAGCACCCGGCCGCCGGTGATCTGGCCGCCGCCGCCGCCCACCATGATCACGGGCAACTGCGTCGCGTCGTGCCCGCCGGTCATCATGCTCGACAGGAACAGCATCATCGAATTGTCCAGGGCCGTGCGCTCACCCTCTTGGATCGCATCCAGCTTGCGGGCGATGTACGCGAGCTGCTCGACGAAGAACTGGTTTACCTTGAGCCAGTCGGCCGTGTCGGAATGGCTCAGCAAGTGGTGGATCATGTAGTCAACGCCCAGGTGCGGGAACCGCAACGAGCTGTGGTCGTTGTTGAGCTTGAGCGTGCAGATGCGCGTCGTATCGGTCTGGAACGCCAGCACCAGGATGTCGCACATCAACCGCATGTGCTCGGCGATGTCTTGCGGCAGGCCGTCGCCGGGGCGCGGAATGTTCGGTTCGGTGAGCGTCGGCCGCCAACCTTGCAGCTCGTTCCGCTTGCCGGCCTGGGCAATCCGCTGCTCGACCTCGCGTACCGAGTCGAGATATTCGTCGAGCTTGCGCTGATCGGCCGCACTCACCTGGCGGCGAAAATCGTGCGCGTCTTCGAGCACTGCGTCGAGCACGCTCTTGTCGCCGCGGCCTACTTCGTCCTTGAACAACCGGTCGAACGCCAGCGCCGGGTACAGCTCCAAGGGCGTGGGCGTCGTGGGGGACGACCACGAAATGTGCGAGCTGTAGAGCATCGAGTAGTTCTTGTGCACCGAGGGGTTCGACTTTTCGCACCCCAGCACGAGGCTCGGCACCTTGGTCGTGCCGGCTTGTTGCTGCGCCATCACCTGATCGAAGCTGGTGCCCGAGCGAATCTCGCCGCCCGAGGCCAGCGGTGCGCCCGACAGCAGATTGCCGGTCTGCGAGCTGTGGATGTTGCCCTTGAGGGCCTCGTCGTTGTAGAGGCCGCGGATGAACAGCATCCGGCGGTTGAAGTCGTTCAGCGGCGCGAGCACCTGGCCCAACTCGAGTCCGGCGGCCGATTCTTTGGCCCACCACTCGCGGCTGTGAAAGCCGTTGCCGGCGAACAGCACGGCCAGGCGGACCGGCGGTTGATTGCTGGCTGCCGCCGGTGCCGTGGCTGCTCCCGCGTCGGCCCCCCAAACGGCCCGCGATTCGAGCCAAGGCAGAGCCATCGATACGCCTACGCCGCGCAAGAATGTGCGACGCGAAAGGGCGGCGGCATGCATGTTCGAAATCTCCTTGTCCGGCGTCAGCAAATTGTCCGGCGTCAGGGTGCCGGGCGGTCGGGGGATGTTTGAGCCGTCGCCGTGGCCAGCGACGCCTGTTGCGGGCGGATCATGCGGAACTGCGGGCTGCGGACGATGGCCTCGATGGCCGTGGACATATGATACCCGCCTGCGGCCAGTTGGGCTCGCAGATCGGCCAGCAGCCGCCGATCGGCCAGTTGCACGCTGCGCCCCAAGGAATATCCGAGCAGTTTCTTGCAGAACTGGCCGATCACGTCGTCGTGCCGGGTCGAAATCAGGTAGATTCGCAGCCCGGCTAGACCGTCGAACTCGGTGCCGTCGCGCAAACGGGCATGCACGTCGATGGGGCGGTTGCCCAGGTCGCGCTCGCGCCGCCGGCCGATGGCGTCGTAGCTTTCCAGGGCGAAGCCCAACGGGTCGATCCGCTGGTGGCAATTGATGCACTTCGGATCGATCGAATGCGCCTCGATCAGTTGGCGCACGGTCAGGCCTTCGAGCGCCGCTTCGTCCTCGGGCAACACCGGCACGCCCTTGGGAGGCCGAGGCAGGCGCTCGCCGAGCAGCACTTCGGAGACCCAATTGCCGCGCAAGATCGGACTGGTGCGCGAGGCGCCGGATTGCTTGGCCAAAGTTGCGCCCAGGCCGAGCACGCCGCCGCGGCCAAGTTGCTGCGCATGGTCAATGCGGCGCCACGACGAATCGGGAACGGGCGTGCCGGAGTCGAACGGCACTCCGTAAAACGCGGCCAGGGTTTCGTTGACCAGCACGTGATCGGCGTTCCAGATCTCTTCGACCGAGCCGTCGCGGCGCACCAGATCGGTGAAAAACTGGATCGCCTCTTCGTACAGATCGTCGCGCAGCTCGGCGAACTCTGGAAAGTGCCGCGGGCTCTTTTCGTCGAGCGAGGCAAAGTCGTAGATGTGCAGCCATTGGCAGGCGAACTCGGTCGCCAGCCGCCGCACCTTCGGATCGCGCATCATCCGGCGGGCATGGCCGGCGAGCACGTCGGGATCGTGCAGCCGCCCGGCGGCCGCGTCGACCTTCAGGGCTTCGTCCGGCGCGCTCGACCAGAGGAAATAGCTGAGCCGGTTGGCCAGCTCCCAATCGCTGACCGGCGCCGGACCTTCGCCGGCGGCCGCGGCCTCGAGCTTGTAGAGAAACGCCGGTGCCACGAGCACCCGGGCCAACAACAGCCGCAGCGCCTCGTCGTGCGGCAACTCCTCGGCGCGAAGCTGCGCGTAGAGATTGTGCAGCTCGCTCCGATCCGCATCGGTCAGCGGCCGGCGATAGGCCTTCTCGGCCCAGGCCAGCACCGCGTCGATCTGCACCGGCTCGGTGGCGAGCAGCCACTGGCGATATTCGTCGGCCTGGCGATAGATCGATTCGCGCAGCGGCTCGAACAGCCGCGGGTCGCTGTCCTGCGAGGCGTATTCGAGCAACTGGCCGAAGGCATCGACCGTGATCAGGGCGTCCTGGCTGATGAACCTGAGTTCGCTCCACAGCCTGTCGAGATAAGCCCTTTGCTCGTCGTCGAGCATCAGCCGGGCCAGGGCATCTTCCTCGCGGTGGAACAAGGTCAGCGTAATCACCTCGTCGACCGGCACGATGCGGCTGTAGCACAAGGCCGCGGGAAACCAATTGCGGAATTCGGCCAGCGCGGTCTCGATTCGCCCGTGCGCGGCGCTGCCCGGACGGGCCAGCACCGGTGTATCGGGACGCAGGGCGCGCAGATCGCCCGGCGGCGCAGGCAGAATTTGCGCCTGGGCCGTGCCTTCGGCCGCGGTCTCGTCGAGCGTGACCGTGGCCACCAACTCGCAACCCGCGATCAGGTCGGAGGGGAGCCGCACGGCGAGGGCCGTGGGAGCCGCCAGGCAGAGGTCGGCCGCGTCGATTGCCGAACCGTCAGGTCGATGGCCGCACAACGCCGGATCGATTCCCCAGTCGGCCGTGCCCGAGGTGCTCGGAGCTTCGAGCGGTGTTCCTTTCGCGGCCGAAGCCGCTGCACTCGCTAACAGCGGCCCGCCGAGCGAGGCCAGTTGTCGGTAGAGCACCGCATCGGGATGCTGCTTGTCGGCCGGCGGCGCACCCGTCAGCAAGCTCTGCAGTTCGCCGGCCAGTGCTCGCTTCTCGTCGGGTTTGTCGGTCGCCTGCCACCGCGCGAGCAACGACCCGGCCGGGATCACCGGACCCGCCTTCGTACCGTCGACCTTCTCGGTATAGAAATGCCAGATATTGGGCTGGCCCTGGGCGTCGGCGTGGGGATTGCTGGCGAGGATGTCGCCGGAGACATCCTGGCTCAAATTCCACGTGCGGTCGCCCGCCTTGATCGTCAACTCGATGTCGGTCAGATCGCAGGAATGGTTGCCGTCGCGCGGGCCGACGACGAGCGAGATCAGATCGCCCTCGCGAACGGCCAAATCGTCGAGCGGTCCGAACGGCACCGGTGCGCCGCCTTGCGCCACACCGGACGCGAGCGTTTGCCGCGTGCTGCCGCGCCGCAGCTCGACGGCCCACGTGACGCCGTTGCCGCACTCGGGATGCGCATGGGTCACCTGGCCGGTGATGTGAATCATGCCGGCCAGCGGGCTGCGCCAGCCGGTGGCGATATTCAAAGTCGGCGACGGGTGCACGCACACGCCGCGCCCCTTCATGTTGCCCGGAATACGAATGTGCTGATCGGTCGAGTTGGCGACGATGCTCGGCGTCTCGGGCGAACCCCAACCGCGGACGAAATCGTATCCGCCGGTGCTGGTGAGCGCTTGCGTCAGATAGTCGAGGCGCAGGGCCGGCGCCGCATTCAGTCCGAGATAATCGAGCCACGCGCTGAGCGTCTCGGCGGCCACTCCGTGCCGCGCGGCGAGCTCCGCGACGTCGACCGTTTGGCCCGCCGCCGCGGCTTCGCCGGCCGCGTCGAGACACGCCGCCGTGGCGGCGAACAGCTCGCTCCGGTGGGCTTCCAAGGCACCGGCAAACTGCCGCACATCGCGCAGCAGCAGTTCGGGCCGTCCCGGAATCACCAGTCGCGGGCGGCGCCAAACGACCAGGTCGTGCTCCGAGCTGTCACCCCCGGCGCTGGCCACCAGGTGCACGGTGATCGGGCCGGCGTCGGCCGCATCGGAAAACTTGAACCGCAGCTCTTGCTCGGCGACCACCGGGTCGACCACGACGACCCAGGGCTTCATGTGCCCGACGTTTTGAAAGCGAAACAGCGCCTGCTGCCAGCGGGCGACCTCGGCCACGAGCGCCGGCGCATCGTCAGGCTTCGCCGTGCGCCACGCCGCGCGCAATCCGGCCAGGACCGGCGATGCATCGTCGGCGTTAAGCAGCCGCACGAGTTCGCCGAAGTAATGGGCATTCAACCCCTGGGCGGCCGCGACCTGGCTGGGCGTCTGCGCGCCGCTGGCGAGCGCATCGCGCGATGCGACGGCGGCGCCGAGGTACTTGTCCCAAGGCAATTTCCCTTCCGGGTCGGCGAACCCGGCGTAGAACCGTTTGATCTCGGCGACGATTTCGTTGGTCCAATCGCGTCGCGTCGTGGCCGGCGAAAACCGCACGCCGGTGGGCAGGGGCACCAGATGCGCGGCAATGCCCTTGGCCGCGTCGAAATACTTGGTCAACAGCGCCGGCGACATGACCAGCGCATTGCCCGTGTTCGTAAAGCCCTCGCCCGCCGCGCCATCGACGGGAAACTCGCGCGCCGGCTGCAAGTCGAGGCCCGTCAGGTCCTGAATTGTGTATGTGTATTCGGCGTTGCTCAGGCGCCGCAACACGACCGGGCCCGGGTCGCCGGCCAGCGCCTGCGACTCCGCCTCGAGATAGCGCTCGATCCATGCGCGGAGCTGCTGCTTCTCCTCGGGGGCGAGCTGATCCGAGTCGCGCGGGGGCATTTCAGCCTGGTCGAGCATCTCGGCGATCTTGGGCCAGCGCTCGGCCTCCTGGCGCAGCTCGACGAGCGTGTGCATCTGCTCGAGGTCGAGTTCGCCTTCCTTCGTTTCGGCATCGTGACAAGCGATGCAGTAGCGCTCCAAGAGCGGCCGCGCGACCCGCAGATAGTCGGCGGCAATCGGGTCGAACGACTGCGGTTCGGCGGCCCGGCACCACGAACAACCCGCCACAAACCCCAGCGCAATGAACAAACCGGTACGCATCACGTGGCAGGTTCCTCTCGGGCAATCCAAGGTGGGTCGCCGCCGGCTGTTGCTCGGCGCGTGGCGGCGAGTATGTTGGCGGGCAACCCACACTGTAATTGCCCGCCAATTTGCCGGTCAAACAAACCGGTGGCCGACGGGCCGCGGGCATCGTCAACCGGGGTGGGCGGCCGAGCACGCCTGTGCCCGATATGCTCACCGCATCACCGAACCCTGCTCACCGCATTCCTGAGCCGAGGAGCCGTTTTTGCCCATGAAGATCATTCGTTACCAAGACCGCAGCGGCGCGGTGCACTTTGGCCGGTTGCACGGCGACGGGCGCACGACACGGCTCGAGGGCAGCATCCTGGCGGCCCCGCGCGACTCGGGCGAGGCGGCCGACGTGCACAAGCTGCTCGCCCCGATCGAGCCGCGCGACATTATCTGCATCGGCCTGAACTACCGCCGCCACGCCGCCGAAGGGAATCAGCCGATCCCCGAGCAGCCGGTGGTGTTCATGAAGAACTCGGGCACGTTGACCAATCCCGGCGACCCGATCGTGCTGCCGCGCAAGCTGCGCAGCGACATGGTCGACTATGAATGCGAGTTGGCCGTCGTACTCTCGCGGGCCTGTTACAACGTCAGCAAGGCCGACGCGCTCGACTATGTGCTGGGCTACACCTGCGCCAACGACGTGAGTGCCCGCGACTGGCAGATGAAGTGGGGCGGCAGCCAGTGGTGCCGCGGCAAGACGTTTGCCACGTTCTGCCCGTTGGGGCCCTGCCTGGTGACGGCCGATGAGATCGCCAACCCCAACGCGCTCGCGATCAAGACGGTGCTCAACGGCCAGACGATGCAAGACTGGACCACCGAAGACATGATCTTCGACGTGCCCACCTTGATCGAGTTCCTCAGCGGCAGCACGCGCTTGCAGCCGGGCACGGTGATCCTGACCGGCACGCCGCACGGCGTGGGCGGCGCGCGCAAGCCGCCGGTGTTCCTGCAACCGGGCGACCGGATCTCGATCGAGATCGAAAAGATCGGCGTGCTCGAAAACCCGGTGATCGAAGAAACGTTCGGTTAGCGCCGCGAAAGAGGCCGGCTCCAGCCGCCCGCAATTCGACAGTTCATCCAAAGCCGTGGTAGGTAGGATTGACACGGGAGAAACGGGCCATGTCCAACGTCGAGCGCATCGAAAGAGATGTTCAGAGCCTTTCGCCAGACGAGTTGGCGGACTTTCGCAAGTGGTTTGCCTCCTACGACTCGGCGCTCTGGGATCAGCAGTAGGAGCGCGATGTCGCGTCGGGAAAGCTCGACGCGTTTCGCAATGAGGCAACCGCAGAGCACGCGGCTCAGAGGACCAAAGAGCTTGAAGCACTTCGCTTCCTCCCGTTTCTGGTCGCACCCACAAACCGGGTCAGAACTGTTTATTGCTTCCTCGGCGTGTCCTTGCGCGGTCGCCCCGGCGGCCTGATGGTCAATTCCAAGTCGAGCCGCCGGGCCAGGCGCTGCAGCCATGCCGCGTCGCCGTACGGCAATCCGGCCAGGTTCGAGCGGCGAATCGCTGCCAGCGTCGGTTCGCGCTGCGGCGCGTGCACCTTGCGGGCCCAGATCGCCTGCCGCCGGCCGGGCGTGGCGGCGAGGGCCTCGTACTCCGGCAGCCGGTCGAGGAGCGGGTCCGGCTCGCCGAGGCCGTGCGCACAAAAGCTGCTCCAACGATAATCGCCCGCCTGGCGAACGAGACCGGCGCGTAGCGGATTGGCCTCGATGTAGCGCAGCACGGTGAGCAGGTGTTCGCCGCTTTGGATCACGGGGCTCTTGAACCGCCCCTGCCAGACGTGGCCGCCGGAGCCGTGGTGCTTGTGATAGCGCTGCGTGTGCGAGATGAGCAGGCTCTGCATCAGGCGGCTGATCGTCGTCTCGCCCGACGGCTGCAACAGCAAATGAACATGATTGTGCAACAGGCAGTAGCCGAACAGCTTGAACGGCCGCCGCTGCTTGAGTTCCCCCAGGGCCCGCAAAAACGCCGCGAAATCATCGTCGCCATGAAAGACGGGCTGGCGATTGTTGCCGCGATTGATGACGTGATACGTTAGACTGGCGCCGACGGGTCGCAGGGGACGAGGCATACATGGCAAGATAGCGGCCCGCGGCGGCCGTGTCTAGAAACCAGTTCTGACCCGGTTTCTGTTTGCCTGTAACGCGACTTCGTTGCTTTTGATCTTTTCCTTCCTGGCCTAGGGAAGTATGCATGTTGTCGATTAGGTCGTTTGAAGTGAGTTCGTCGATACGAGGCATCGGTTTGGGAGTGATCCTCGGCGGGGCGATGAGCCACTGGGGAGTTGCGCCAATTATCATCCTGATTGTTGGTGGCTTTGTACAAATGGTGGGCCACGGCACGCGTGATCGCTGGTTTCCAAAAGGACGCACCCATCCGCAAGAATGAAACAGAAACCGGGTCAGAACTTGTTATCAATTTCTTGTCGTTATAGTCACGCCGCGTCACCGTGCAGCCGACCCGGCCGCGTTCGAGGGGCGATATCGTGGTCGCCGCGAACGACGACGAACCGGCGACTATTGCCGCGATGAATGGCGTGGTACCTTGGGCTGTCGCTCACCGACCGCAGGAGACAGGGTGTACGCGTCGGGCCCGCGGCCGTTCGTGACGGTCCCCAGAAAACAGTTCTGACCCGGTATTTCAAGATGCGCACCTGGTTGCTTGGCGCGGTCGTGGGGGTGGTTGTCGTGCGGGCGGCGGTGGCCGCGGAGCCGCTGGCGACGATCGATCTGGCCAAATTGCCGGCGCGGTCGGTTCCCGAGCTGTGTCCTGATCGGCCGGTGCCGGACTGGACGCGCACGCACTGGCGCGTCGGCCATCTGCCCGGCGATTTGCCGATGGCCCAGGCGTTCCTGCAGGCGGGCTACAATGTCGTCACGCTCAACGCGTTGACGCGCTGGGACATTGTCGGACCTTCGGCCTCGCTGTATCCGGCCGAACGCGTACGCGAGGCCGAGCAGTATCTGCGGACGCACGTCGAGCGCTGTCACGCGGCCGGCGCGAAGGCCATCTTCTACATCGGGCCCGTCCAGGTTCCGGTGGGCAATCCGATTTTCTGCGAGGCGCATCCCGACTGGCTCAAGACCCTGCCCGACGGCAAGCATCAGGACCCGCCGAACTTTGCCAACATTCGCACCGGCTACGCCGAATGGCTGCTGGAGCAACTGGCGTATGTGACCCGCGAGTTCAAGGCCGACGGCTACTGGTTGGACGGCTATGCGCCCGTCCATTTGCACACGTATGACGAGGCCACGCGGCGGGCCTTTCGCGAGTTTTCCGGCGGCGCCGAGATTCCCACGCATTTCGACCCGGTGCGCGACCCGGTGACGCGGAAGTACCTGGCCTGGCACAACGCCCACTTCGTCGCGTTGGCCGACCGGATGCGGGCCGCGATTCGCGCCGAGCGTCCGGAGGCCGTGATCTACGTGAACCACTCGGCCAATCGCACCTGGTACTACCCCGACATGTACATGGGCGAGTATCCGTTGGACTACGCCGCGGCGGTCGATTTCCCGTCGGTCGAACAATACTGGGACGTGCCGGGCGATCCGCTGTACCAGCAGTTCGTGTTCGCCTTTATGCAGGGCATCTCGCGCGAGCGCGGGGCCAGCGTCTGGATTCAACCCTCGGCGCACGGCATCTCGGGCATCTCCTCGCCGGTCGAGATTCAATTGCGCGGGCTCGAATGCCTGCCCTGGGGCGTATGCCCCGAGTTCGTCGAATCGACCGGGCGCGAAGAATACTTGCGGCTGCACGTGGCCAACATCGCGGCGCGCGAAACGTGGCTCAGCCACACCGAGGCCATCTCGCACGTGGGCATCGTGGCCTCGGAACAAACGCGCACGCTGTACGCACAGGGCGCGCTGCCGATCTATTTCTCGCACACGCTGGGCGCGTTCAAGACGTTTCTCGAAAAGCATGTGCCCGTGCGCGTGCTGACCGAGCAAGACCTGGAAGACGGCCAGTTGCGCGGCGTAAGGGTGCTGGTGCTGCCGAACGTGGCCTGCATGTCGCCGCGCGCCGCCGAAGTCGTCCGGCGATTCGTGGCCGGCGGCGGGGGGCTCGTCGCCTCATTCGAAACGTCGCTCTACGATGAGCAATATCAACGGCGCGACGATTTTGCCCTGGGCGACGTGTTGCGCGTCCGATATCGCGGCACCGCGACGGTCAATCAGCGGGTCGAGAACTTGTACCTGTCGCTCGACGACGACCAGCACCCGGTCGTCAACAGCCCGGTGATTCGCGACAAACAGAACACGGCCTGGCGCGTGCCCGGCGGAACACCGCCGGCCAAGGGCACGCTGGCCCTGATCGCCAGCGCCACGAAGGTCGAGCCACTCGAAGGCGGTCACGTCGTGGCGACCTACAACGTCAACCTGCCGCAGGACGAAGCCAACATCCGGCATCCGGCCATCATCACCTCGGAGTTCGGCCAAGGGCGGGTCGCGTATTTTCCCGCGTCGGTCGACAAGGGGATGTTCTTCTATCCCGACGCCTACATGCGCGAAATGCTGTTCCGCGCGGCGCGGTGGGTGGTGCGCGACGTGCCCCCGGCCGTCGAGGTCGAGGGGCCCCTGATGCTGACTGCCACCTTCCGTCGGCAGACCAATTCCGGACGGACCATCGTCCACCTGCTCAACCAGTCCAGCAGTTGGGGAATCCACTCGATCTATCAGAAGCTGGCCCCCTTGCCGGAAGAGCTGAACAAGCAGTGGGGCTTTCCGAATCAATCCGAGCTGCGCGGCACCTGGCCCGTGCGCGAAGAGGTGATCCCCCTGTCGGGACTGCGGGTGCGGTGTCGCGTGCCGGGGGTGACCAAGGCCACGCTCGAACCCGGCGGCAAGCCGTTAACGCTCGAACACACCGACGACGGCGTCGTGGCCACGGTCGACGACCTGGGCATGCACGCGATGGTCGTCTTCGAGTGACCCAGCCGGCGCGGCTGGCTGCGCGCCTGCGACGCCGGCCCGAGTGAACTTCAGCGCCCGCAGCGCCTTCAGCTCGCGAACATAGATCTCATCGCCGGCGACGGCCAGGTGTCCCCAGGTTTCTTCCTCGCTCAGCTTGCGTCGCTCGACGAGGTCGAACTTCTCCGGATTGGCGCGGATCAACAACAGCTCGCCGGTCTGATCGAGCGCCAGGATCATCTCGCCCGCGGCAACCAGGCTCCAGTACTCGCCGAACGGTGTCGTCGTCCAGGGGCTTTCGCCCGTTGCCAGATCGATGCAGGTGAACCGGCGATTGCGAAGATGCAGATAGACGTGATCCCCAACCACCACCGGCGATGACATGTATCCCTGGGTCTTCTGCTGCCAGGCGACCGTCGACTTTTGTGCCGCGCCGTCGTTTTCAATTCGCAGCAGTGTCGACTTGCCCCCGTAGGCGCTGGTGAAGACACAATCTCGCCAGATCGTAGGCGTGAGGATGTTCATGCCGCGGAACGCCTCGATCTCGTGCTTCCAGAGCACCTCGCCGCGCTCGGGTTCGACGCCGGCCAGATGCGTGCGCGTCTGCACGACCAGCTGCTCGCGCCCGGCCAGGTTGGCCAGGACGGGCGACGAAAACGCGCTGCCCCACATGCCGCCTCCATCGTCGAGCGTGCGCCAGACGACCTCTCCGTTGTGTTTGTCGAGCTTGACGAAGCCGCCGGCTGCCTGCACATAGACGAAGTCGCCGACGACCAACGGCGAGCTGGCGAAGCCGAAATCGGGCGGCGCGGTCTTAAGTTGCTGGGGAAAATCGACGCGCCAGCGTTCTGCACCGGTCACCACATCGAGAGCCACGAGCACGTCGAGCATGCCGGCAACGTACAACGTTTGCCCATCACAAGCCGGCGTCGCGCGAATCCAATCGCCGTTGCGCTTGGCAAAGAAGGGGACCTTCATGGCCCCGGGCCAGGCGACTTCCCAGAGTTGCCGGCCCGTGGCTCGATCGAGGGCCCGGACCACCTCGTCGCGCTCGTCCCGGGTCTCGGCGACGAACACCCGATCTCCGGCCACGATCGGCCCGGGGTAGCCTGGGCCGAGCTCGACGCGCCACGTCTCGACCAGTCGATCGATCGCGAGTGAATCGGGCAGGGTCCCGGCGGCGAGCTGCCCATCACGAGCAGGTCCGCGCCATTGCCGCCATTCGGCGGCATCGTCGCCGCGCACCTCGGAATGTGCCATTGAGGCCAAGGCCAGCGTACCGACAAAGACCAGGCGCAGGACAAGCATCGGGCGCGACTCCTATGCGAACAGGCTGCAGAATTCAGGTCGCATAGGGAGTATAGCGCGCTAGTCGATCGCGGCGAGTGGCCGCAAGCGGCGGAAAATATGCGCTTGGCGATGGCCGGCGGCCTGAAAGACTACACGGCCAGCAACCGCCGGGCCTCGTCCATGCCGGGCGCCGGTTGGCCGGCTTCGCTCGCGGTCACGCGGGCGAGCGCGACCATTTGCCGCCAGCGGAAACGCGGCCGCGTGCGGTCGAATTCCTGGGTGGCGGTGCGGAAATATTTCTCGGCGTGCAGCGCCCCATCCTGGCTGACGGCGTAACGCAACAGCAATGCGCGCAGCGGCTGCGGGTCGTGGGCCGCATGGCCGTAGACGTGCACCAGGGCGCAGGCCCGGGCCTGGTCCTGCTGGCGAATCGCATCGTCGAGGGCGGTCAACAGCATCGCTGCGTCGCGAGTATCGATCTGTTTGAGATGCGCGGCGTCGGGCTGCGGCTCGTCGTAGAGCTTCTGGCCCCAGCTCAACCCTCGATCGCGGGCCACGGCCCATCCGGAGAGCACCAGGCTCGCCGCGCGATTGTGCCGGTTGCTCACGGCGGCGATGTTGCGCCAGGCGTTGGCCGCGTCGCTCGCATGCACGCCGATCGAATCGCCGTGGACGCTGCCTACCGGCTTGTTCGGCCGCGCGTTGCTCTCGGTTCGGCCCGGATCGCGGAGCACGAGCTGATTGGCGGCCAGGGCAATGGCCTCGGCCACCGAATCGCCGCTCAGCCCTTCGGCCAGCGCGGCGGCCACGGCATCGGCCGCCTGCTCGGGAGTCGCCGTGAGGAACAACTGGCACATCGATGCGAGCCAGTCGTCGTCCGCCGCGCGCGTACCGGCCTCGATCCGTTCGAGCTTGTAGGTATCGAGCACCTTGGGCAGCAAGCTGCGCACCTCGGCGTATTGCTCGTCGTAGCTCGCGTTACAGTTGTGCACGGCATAGTGCAGCGATTGCCGCAGCATCGTGCAGGCGTGCTCGCGGCCCACCAGGTCGAGCAAGTCCCAGGCGCGATAGGCAAGCACCGTGCGGTGCACCTCGACGCCGTCGGCCACCGCGGGCAGGATGGCGTTGTAGGCCTCTTCGGGCGAGCGCTGCGCTGCCGCGGCGAGCAGCCTTTCGGCGCGTGGCAGGTCGTGCTGCCGGACGGCTTCGCGCAGCCGCTCGGCGCTGACCTCTTCCGGCTTGTCGGCCGCCAACAGCGGTCCGAGCACTTCCAGGCCGGCATCGCCGCGCTCGTGAATGCGCGCCGTGTTGCGATACAGCACCTTGAGCACAGGCAAGGCCGCTTCGTTCGCAGGCAGCTCGGCCGCCATTTGCCATGCGGGCGCCAGGGCCATGAAGGTGTGAAATCCGACGTAGTCTTCGCCACCAAAACTCCGTGCGTTGGCCAACGCGCCGGCGGCCACCAGCTCGCGCAGCTCGACGCCGGCACGGAGCTTTTCGACCAGCAGCGGCAGCAGACGATCAGGTGGCGTCTCTTGCAACAGTTGAATCAACGGTTCGCGCGGGCCAAAGCTCAAACGCAACGGGGCCGAGTCGTCGGCCACGGCCGTGGTCAGGCCCAACTCGACAGCCGCCGTATAGCCCAGCGTGGCGGCGAACACGCTCTGACCGACCTCAGAGAGAAACACGCGGCGATTGTAGGCAGACATCGGTTGGCTCCTCGGGCGAACAAGAAGATGCCCCGAACGAAGCAGGCCAACGCCGGGTGATGACCGCGGCCACGCGATGAGTTGATCCGGCCGCACTCCTCGATCACCCAGCCAACAGGCTAACGCGCCGCGCAGGCGCAGGGAAAGAGATCAAGCGATTTGGGCAGGCTCGCACGACCGACCCCCAGGGAACATCAGCCCAGGCGAAGCTTGGCCCCCAGCCGATCGGCGCAGACCGCGACGACGCGGTCGCGCAGGGCGTCGGCCTCGGCCCCGGTCAGGGTCGCCTGGGGGTCGCGCAGGGTCAACCGGAAGACCAGGCTCTTGCGATCGGCGCCCAACCGCTGGCGGTCGCGATAGGTCTCGAGATAGTCCAAGGCCTCGAGCTTCGGACCGCACACTTCCTCGACGACCGCCGCCAGTTGGGCCCAGCGGACGCTTTCGGCCAGTTCGAGGTTGATATCGCGCTGGATGGCCGGCTTGTCTGCCAGCGGCACGAACGGCCGGATCAACTGGGCCGCCGCCGCCAACAGCCCGAATCGCAGCTCGGCGACCGTCGTCGCGCCGCGCAGATCGAACGCCTTGCGGGCCTCGACGCTCACTTCGCCCAGGTAGCC
This sequence comes from Pirellulales bacterium, assembly GCA_019694435.1. Taxonomy (NCBI): domain Bacteria; kingdom Pseudomonadati; phylum Planctomycetota; class Planctomycetia; order Pirellulales; species Pirellulales bacterium. The sequence goes on along the minus strand of JAIBBZ010000037.1, from coordinate 10,734 downwards.
CAGCGTTTCGCCGTCCAGATGCAATTGCACGGCTCGCCCGGGCGCGAACAGCGCGTGACGGTAGTCGCCGACCGTGACCCTGGCCGCGGGATTCAAGCGCGCCACGAGCTCTTCGACCACCCCCTTGAGCGCGAGGAAATCGCCGCCGGTCGTAAGGCCGACCAGCCGTTCTTCGCGCGGCGGTCCTTCGCTGCTCGGCAGGTAGGCCGAGGCAATCTCGAACAACTCGATCGTCGGATTCGACAGCGCCTCGTTGGTGCGCCGCACCGCGAGCAAGCTCGGCACCAGGCTGCGGCGCAGCAGCGTCGCCCTCCGCAGGATGGGCATCTGCGTACGCAGGGCAGGCAGATCGGACCAAGGGCTGAACGCTTCGGAAACCGGTTCCTCGACGACCGATAAGGTCAACGCCTCGTCAAAACCGGCCGCCGTCAGCGTCGCGCGGACCTCGCCCAGCACGCGATCGGCCGGCGTGCGCGCCGAACGGGCCATCGGCACCAGCGCATCCTCGGGAATCTGCTCGTAGCCGTGAATCCGCGCGACCTCTTCGATCAGGTCGATCTCGCGCGTGAGATCGCGGCGCCAGGTCGGCGGGGTCACCTCGATGCGTTCGCCCGTGCGCTCGCGCCGGCGATGGCCCAGCGCTACGAGGATCTGTTCCACCTCGTCGGCCGGTACCTCGATGCCGAGGATGCGCTTGAGTTGTGCAAAGCGGAGCACGATCGGTTCGCGCGCGACGGGCGGGGTGCCCACGTCGAGCACGCCGGCGGCCAGCTCGCCCCCGGCCAGCTCGAGGATCAACTCGCAGGCGCGGCGGCTGGCCCAATCGACTCCGTGCGGATCGAGCCCGCGCTCGAAGCGATACGACGACGGGCTGTGCAGGTTCAGCGCGCGAGCGGCGCCGCGAATGGCCAAGGGGTCGAACTGCGCCGCCTCGAGCAGCACGTCGGTCGTCGCGGCCGAGACCTCGGTTTCGGCGCCGCCCATCACACCGCCGATGCCCACGGGCCGCTCGGCGTCGGCGATGATGCACATCGCCTCGTTGAGCTCGTAGACGCGATGATCGATCGCCTCAAGCTGTTCGCCGGCCCGCGGGCGGCGAACGACGATCGCCCCGCCGCGCAGTCGGCCGAGATCGAAGGCGTGCAGCGGTTGGCCGCATTCGAGCAACACGTAGTTCGTGATGTCGACGATGTTGTTGATCGTCGCCACGCCGACTGCTTGCAGCCGCGCGGCCAGCCATGCCGGACTCGGCCCCACGCGCACGCCGCGCACGACCCGGGCCGTATAGCGCGGGCACAAATCGGGGCATTCGACCGTCACGCGCGCGAGGACTGCGACCGGATGCGAACCCGGGCACGGGTCGGCCTTGGGCAGGCAGATTTCGCGCCCCCAGAGCGTGGCGATCTCGCGGGCAATACCCAGGTGGCCCAGGCAATCGGCACGGTTGCTGGTGACCTCGAAGTCGATCACGACGTCGTCGCCGGCGCGCGCGGTCGATTCGTGGTTGAGGCCGGCCATCATCAGCCGGCGCTCGACCTCTTCGACCGGCATGTCGAGCCGGACGTAATCGCTCAACCAGCTCCACGAAACAAGCATCGGCGGCTACCTGCGCAATCGTACGACGCGACCGGACCGGCGGGCGCGTTCAAAACTGGTGCAAAAACCGGACGTCGTTCTTGTAGAACTCGCGGATGTCGGTGACGTTGTGGCGGCGCGCACAAACGCGCTCGACCCCCAGACCAAACGCGAAGCCGCTGACCTGCTCGGGATCGTAGCCGACGGCCTGCAGCACGTGCGGGTCGACCATGCCGGCCCCGCCCATCTCGATCCAGCGATCGTTCCAACGCATGTCGACTTCCACGCTCGGCTCGGTGAACGGGAAAAACGACGGGCGGAAGCGAATGTGCACGTCGCCCCCCAGGAAGCTGCTGGCGAACAAACGCAACACGCTTTTCAGATCGGCCATCGTCACGTGGCGATCGACCAGCAGTCCCTCGATCTGATGAAACATCGGGTAATGCGTCGCATCGGCTGTGTCGGGCCGGTAGACGCGCCCCAGCGAGATGATCCGCACCGGCGGTGGCGTGCGCTCCATCACGCGAATCTGGACGGTGCTCGTCTGACTCCGCAGCAGCCACGGACCTCCGGTGCGCTGCGCGGTGGCCAGGTAAAAATTCTCCAGCGGATCGCGCGCCGGGTGCGACTCGGGAATGTTCAACGCTTCGAAGTTGTGCCAGGGGTCTTCGATCTCGGGCCCCTCGGCCACGGTAAAGCCCAGCCGGCCCATGATCTCCTTGAGATCTTCCATCGTCTGGGTCAGCGGGTGCACATGGCCGCGGCGCGGACGAGTTCCGGGCAGCGTCGGGTCGAAGGCCTCGACGTCGGCCTGCGCGGCGCCGCTCGCCAGCCGGGCCTGAGCCGCTTCGAACGCCGCCTCGATGGCCTGCTTGACCTCGTTGAAGCGCTTGCCGGCCGCCGGCTTGTCGGCGCCGGCAACGGTGCCCAACCCCTTTTGCGCTGCCTTCAATCGGCCGCTCTTGGCGCCGAGAAAATCGATGCGTGCCGCCTCGAGGGCAGCCGCATCGGCAGCCGTGTCAAAGCCGGACTGGGCCGCGGCGAGCAGTTCATCGAGCTCGGCAAGGAATTCGGCCAGAGCCACGGCCAGATCCTTCCATCCAGGGCGGCGGGGGTTGCCCAACCGAGCACCCCGCGATGAAGTCAACCGGACGAGCGCGTGACGAAGTCCGTCGGACAAACTGCCGCCTGGCGCCGCGCGGACTACGACTGCAGCGCCTGTTTGACCTTCTGAACCACGCCTTCGAATGCGGCCGGGTCGTTCACGGCCAGATCGGCCAGGATCTTGCGATCCAGCTCGATGTTGGCCTTCGCCAACCCATGAATGAATTCGCTGTAGCGCAGATCGTGGGCCCGAACCGCCGCGTTGACGCGGATGATCCAGAGGCGGCGGAGATTGCGGCGTCGCGTGCGGCGGTCGCGGAAAGCGAACTTGCCCGAGCGGACCAGTGTTTCCTTGACGGTCCGCAGCAGCCGGCGACGACCGCCGACGAAACCTTCCGCCTTTTGAAAGAGCCGCTTCTTCGCTTGATTGCGAGCGGCGCCTTTACGCGTTCTCATGACTCGTTCTGCCTGTCGTGCGAAAGCAAGGCCCGCCTCAATCGAGGCGTGTTGGGTGCCCGTTTCGGTGCTGCCGCGTCGGCGCTACGGCCGGCCGGGCAGGGGGTCGAGAGCGATTCACCAAGTGTACCGCGACGAGCGTGTCGCAGCCGCTAGTAGCTGTAGTTACCCAGCAGCTCGTGAATGCGCGCGTTCTCGACCTTCGCAAGGACCGAAGTCCCGCGCAAGTTACGGATCCGCTTTTGCTTGATCCGCGAGTTCAAGTGGCTTGTCCCGGCCGAGCGGTGCTTGACCTTCCCGGTCGCGGTCAGGCGAAAGCGCTTCTTGGTGCCTTTGTGAGTCTTTTGCTTGGGCATCGGAGTCGGCCGCTCAAAAAATGCGCCGTCGTCTGGTTAGGGCGACTGAACCTCGCCCCAGGGCCGGGCGGCCTTGCTGGCAGGAACAATCCACTGGAAACAAGACCAGTCAGTATATCGCCCTCGCAGCCCCGCGAAAGGGCGCATTTTTTTCGCAAAAGACACGCCTGCCAGCAGGTAGCAGGCCCGCGCCGGGGGGCGATACCGGGGCCGTGGCCAACAGCCAGGGCCCCGGCCATGTCTCATCGTGGCGACAGAATGCAGACGATGCGCTTCCCCTGCTGCTGCGGGGGGGACTCGACTTTGCCGAAGGTCTCCAGCTCCTTGATGATCTGATTCACCACGCGCTGGCCTTCTTCGACGTGCGCCAATTCGCGTCCGCGAAAGATGACGGACACGATCACCTTGTCCTTGTGCGTCAGGAAGTCTTTGGCCCGGTTCACCTTGACCTCGATATCGTGATCGTCGGTCTTGGGGCGAACGCGAATTTCCTTGATCTTGCTGTGGTGGCTGTGGCTGCGGTGCTGGCGCTTCTTTTGCTGATACTTGAATTTGCCGAAATCCATGATGCGGCAAACGGGTGGCCGCTCGTTGGGAGCCACCTCGACCAGGTCCGCGTCGACGTCGCGCGCCATCTGCAGGGCCTGCTCCGTGGGGACAATTCCAAGCTGCGCTCCGTCTGCGCCAATCAACCGGATGGGTGTGATGCGGATTTGCTCGTTGACACGCTGCGAACGTTCTATGACTCTCGCTCCTTGCAACTGAACTTTGAAATTGGACCGAGGGCGCGCTGCACCCTCTCAACAATCATTACCTCACGAACGCCCCCTGGGGACCGACATCGCCTGCCAGACACCCAGGGAACGACGCGCTTTTCAGGGGACGTACCCCCCTCACTGAACGGCAACATGGTATCTTGTCGCCCGGAAATCGCAGCGTCAACTGCGGTTCGCAAAGTGCGGCCGCCGTAGGGCGGCCGCTCGACACGCCCGTCCCGTCGGGCCCCAACAGCTGGCCCGGCGGATCTCCCTCCGTCCTTGCCCAAGCGCATGAAAACACTGCTGACCGAGGCCCAATTACGCGAGGGAATCGAGCGGCTGGCCGCGGAAATCGGCCGGCACTACGGCTCGGACCCCCTGACCGTGGTCGGGGTCCTGACCGGCAGCATCATCGTCCTGGCCGACCTGATCCGCCGGCTCGACATGCCCTTGTCGGTCGGCCTGGTCCAGGCCCGTAGCTACCGTGGACCGGCCACGACTCCCGGCGAACTGACCTTGCACGCCGAGTTGCTGCCCGAGGTGCGCGACCGTCGGGTGTTGGTGCTGGACGACATTTTTGACACCGGCCAGACCTTGGCCCGGCTGCTTGACGAAATCCGGCGGCTGAAACCATCGACCTTGCAGTCGGCCGTGCTGCTGCGGAAACGCGGCCGCAGCCGGGTGTCGTTCGATCCCGATTTTGTCGGTTTCGAGATTCCCGACGAGTTCGTCGTCGGCTACGGGCTCGACTATCAGGACGCCTACCGCAATCTGCCGTACGTGGCGGCGCTCGAACCGGCCGATCTGGCCGCAGGGCGGGAGAGTTGACCCGGATGCGCCTGGTGCTGGTGACGCGATCGTTCTGGCCGCGCGTGGGAGGAGCCGAAACGGTCATGGCGCGACTGGCCGGCGAGTTTCAACATCAAGGTGCGCAGGTGACCGTGCTGACGGCGCGCTGGAATCCGCGCTGGCCGGAGACAATCGACCACCGCGGCGTGCGCGTCGTGCGACTGGCGCAACCGGGACTGCGTTTTTGGGGCACCTGGCGCTATATGCGCAAACTCGACGCCTGGCTCAGCGCGCGGCGCGCACAATTCGACTTGGTTTACGTGTCGATGTTCAAGCACGATGCCTATGCGACGCTCGGGGCGGCCCGCCGCGCGCGGTTTCCCGTGGCGCTGCGCGCCGAGGGCGCAGGCCTCAGCGGCGACATGCATTGGCAGCTCGAAGCCCGCTTCGGACGACGGATCAAGCAGCGCTGCGCGACGGCCGGCGCATTCATCGCGCCCAGCCGCGCGATCCAGGAAGAGTTGATCGCGGCCGGCTATCGTCGCTCGCGGATTCACCTGATTCCCAACGGCGTCGCGGTTTCGGCCGACGGCGAAACCACGGCCACGCACCGCGCGCAGCGGCGTGCGCAGGCCCGCCGCGAACTGGCTCAATCGAACCACGAGCTGGCCTTCGTGGGCGAGGCTCCGCTGGCCCTGTACACCGGCCGCTTGCACGAGGCCAAGGGCCTGATGGACCTGGTGCGCGCGTGGCCCGGCGTGCGCGAACGCGTCCCGGGGGCTTGCCTGTGGCTGGCCGGCGAGGGGCCCTTGCGCACGGCCCTGGCCGCGGAGATCATCGAACAAGGGCTGGCCGGCGCCGTGGTCCTGGCGGGTTCGTTCGACGCGGTCGACGACCTGCTGACCGCGGCCGATGTGTTCGTCTTGCCGTCGTATGAAGAGGGTATGTCCGTGGCGCTGCTCGAAGCCCTGGCCGCGGGCCTGCCGGTCGTGGCCAGCGACATCCCGGGCAATCGCGACCTGGTCGAGCACGAAACGCACGGGCTGCTCGTCGCCCCCGGCGACGCGGCAGGCTGGGTACAGGCGATCGCCGCGACGGTGCATGATGCCGAGGCGGCCGCACGGCGCGCGGCGGCGGCCCGGGCGCGGGTCGCGGCCGAGTTTTCGCTGTCCCGCGCCGTGAGGACCCATTGGGAACTCTTCGAGCGTTTGATCCACGAGGCGCCGCCAGACTGATGCCGCGAATCCTGCACGTCATTCCCACGCTCGATCGCGCAGGCGCCGAGAAGCAGTTGGTGCTGCTCGCCGGCGGACTGGTCGAGCACGGCTTCGACGTGCGCGTCGCGGCGCTTACGCGCGGAGGGCCGTTGCTCGACGAGTTGACCGGCGCCGGCGTGCGCTGCGAGGTGCTGGGCAAGCGCTGGAAGATCGATCCGTTCGCGTTGCGCCGCTTGAGCAGCCTGATGCGCCGCGAGCGGCCCGCGCTGGTGCACACCTGGCTGTTCGCCGGCAACTCCTACGGTCGGGCGGCGGCGCTGTGGAACCGCGTGCCGCACCTCGTGGCCACCGAGCGCTGCGCCGATCCGTGGAAGGTGTGGCACGAGCTGGCCATCGACCGTTGGCTGGCCCGCCGCACCGACCGGATCGTCGTCAACAGCACCGGCGTGCGTGAGTTCTATCTCGCCCAGGGACTGCCGGCCGACAAGCTCCTGGTCATTCCCAACGGCATCGGGCCTGCGCGAACCAGTCGCTACACGCGCGCGGCGCTGCTCGCGCAGCTCGGGCTGCCGAGCGAGGCCCGGCTGATCCTCGCCGTGGGGCGGCTGTGGCCTCAGAAGCGGGTCAAAGACCTGATCTGGGCGGCCGACCTGCTGAAGGTCATCCGCCCCGACGTGCATCTGCTCGTCATCGGCGACGGTCCCCAGCGCGAGCTGCTGGAGCGCTTTCGCCGGCAGGTCCAGATCGAAGATCGGGTGCACCTGCTCGGCGAGCGGAGCGACGTACCGGACTTGCTGCCGCATGCCCAGGCGCTGTGGCTGGCGAGCGAATACGAGGGGCTCCCCAACGTCGTCATGGAGGCGTTCGCCGCGGGCGTGCCGGTCGTGGCGACCGATATTCCCGGCACGCGCGACCTGGTGACGCACGATGAGACAGGGCTCTTGGTTCCCGTCGGGGACCGGGCCGGGTTTGCCCGGCAAACGCAATTCCTGCTGACCGAGCCGGAGCTGGGCCCCCGGCTCGCCGCGGCGGCGCGGCGTAAAATCGAAAGTGAGTTTTCGATCGCACGCATGGTATCGGCGCACGTGGCGCTGTACCGCGAACTGCTGGGCGAGCCCAGCGCCTGACGAGATCTTCGATGTGCGGTATTGCCGGCGCCGTCTGGACCGCGGCCGGTCCGCCCCTGGACGAACACGTCCTGCGGCGGATGACCGACTTGCTCCGTCATCGCGGACCGGATGACGCGGGCCATTACCGCTCGGCCGTGGTGGCGCTCGACGGACAGGCCGGCGGCGGCGTGGCCTTGGGACACCGCCGGCTGTCGATCATCGACGTCGCCTGTGGACATCAGCCGCTGGCCAACGAGGATGAGACGGTCTGGATCGTCTTCAACGGCGAGATCTACAACTTTCGCGATCTGCGCCGCCGCTTGGAGGGCGCGGGCCATCGGTTCCGCACCACAAGCGACACCGAGACGATCGTCCATCTCTACGAGGACGAGGGCATCGACTGCTTTCGACATCTCAACGGCATGTTCGCGCTGGCCATTTGGGACGCGCGCCAGCGACAGCTCGTGCTGGCCCGCGACCGGCTGGGCAAGAAGCCGCTGTTCTATCGCGCGGACGCCCAACGGCTGCTCTTTGCCAGCGAGCTCAAATCGATCCTGACGGTGCCGGGCGTGCCGCGCGAGGTCGACCCGGCGGCCATCGACGCCTACCTGACGTATCAATACATCCCGCATCCGCGGACGATTCTCCAGGGTGTGGCCAAGTTGCCGCCTGCGCATTGGGCCACGTTCCGCCAAGGGCGCGTCGAAACAGGCTGCTACTGGCGCCCCGATTTCCAGCGCGAAATCGATCGGCCCGCGGGCGAATATCGCGAAGAGCTGCAAGCCACCTTGCGCGACGCGGTGCGGCTGCGCCTGGAGAGCGAAGTCCCGTTGGGCGCGTTCCTCTCCGGCGGCATCGATTCGTCGATCGTCGTGGGCCTGATGCAGCGCGAGATGACCCGGCCGGTCAAGACCTTCTCGATCGGCTTCACGGTGCCCGAGTATGACGAGACGCATTACGCCCGCGCGGTCGCCGCGCGGCTAGGCACGGAGCATCACGAGTTTCGCGTCGAGCCTCGATCGCTGGAGGTGTTGCCGAAGCTGGCCTGGCATTTCGACGAGCCGTTCGCCGACAGCTCGGCCATTCCCACCTGGTACGTCGCACAGTTGGCGCGCGAGCAGGTGACCGTGGCACTGACCGGCGACGGCGGCGACGAACTATTCGCCGGCTACGACCGGTACCAGGCCGTCCGTTTGGGTAGCTGGTTCGATCGGCTGCCGGCCGGCTTGCAATGGCCGCTGACGACGTCGCTCTGGCAGCGCCTGCCTGTCGACGGCAGCCAGCGCTCCTGGCGGCGGCGGTTCAAGCGGCTGGTCGGCGCGCTGGCGCTGCCGCCCGGGCGGCGCTACCTGGAGTGGATCGCCATCTTCGGCGAGGCGCGCCGCGCGGCCCTCTACACCGATGCGTTCCTGGCCGCGCTGCCCGACGCCGATCCGTACGGATTTCTGGACGCGGCGCTGGCCCGCAGTTCGCGGCGCGATCGCGTGACGGCCACGGCCCTGGCCGATTTGACCACCTACTTGCCCTGCGACCTGTTAACCAAGGTCGACATCGCGGCGATGGCCCACGGGCTCGAATGCCGGCAGCCGCTGCTGGACTATCGGGTGGTCGAACTGGCGGCGGCGATGCCGTTGCGCGACAAACTTCGCGGTCGGCGCGGCAAGGCGATTCTGCGGGACGCGTTTGGCGACTTGTTACCCCCCGACGTGCTGCGGCGCCGCAAGATGGGCTTCGGCGTGCCTTTGGCCGAATGGTTCCGCAAGGAGCTGAAAGACTACGCCTACGACGTGCTGCTCGCCGAGCGTGCGCTGGCTCGCGGCTATTTCCGGCGAGATTCAATCGCCGCACTCGTCGACGAACATGTTCGCGGCGTGTTCGATCACGGTTACCGCCTGTGGGCACTGTTGGTGCTCGAGCTGTGGCACCGCGAATGGATCGACGGGCCTGCCACGCTACAACCGGCACCGCAGGCGCTGTTTACCTAAGGGTCAAGTTTACGCTGGCCGAGCGCCGATACCGAAGCTCGCCGTGGCGACGGCGACGGCGGCGTTTCGTCGCAGGTTGCCGTGCTCCGGCGTGCAGCGTCGTACGTGCGCCGCTTCTAACTCTTCGCGGCAATCGTTAAAATCATCATCAGGGGCACGCCGCTCGGGCCCGCGCGGAGAATACTTGCGGATGGAAAACGTCCTCGCCGTAGTCCTGGCTGGTGGAAAAGGTTCTCGTCTCGAGCCGCTGACCCGCGATCGCGCCAAACCTGCGGTCCCATTCGGCGGAGCCTACCGGATCATCGATTTCACGCTGTCGAACTGCCTCAACAGCGGCCTGCGCAAGATCCTGGTGCTGACCCAGTACAAGGCGATGAGCTTGGATCGCCACATCAATCTCGGCTGGCGCGGCTATCTCTGCCGCGAACTGGGCGAATTCATCGACGTCGTCCCGCCGCAGCAGCGCATCGACGAGCACTGGTACCAGGGCACGGCCGACGCGGTCTACCAGAACATTTACACACTGGAGAAAGAACGGCCCGACCTGGTGGTGATCCTCGCCGGCGACCACATCTACAAGATGGACTACGGCCGGCTCGTGCAGTTTCACAAGGACTCGAACTCGGAGCTGACGGTTGCCGCGCTGCCGGTGCCCGTCGCCGACGCCACGCAGTTCGGCGTGATGCAGATCGACGAAGAACAACGGATCGTCGGTTTCCAGGAAAAGCCGCGGCAGCCGACGCCGATGCCCGACAACCCGCACATCGCGCTGGCGTCGATGGGCATCTACGTATTCAACGCCCGGTTCTTGTTCGAGCAGTTGTGCCTCGACGCCAACCGCAACGACAGCCAGCACGATTTCGGGCGGAACATCATCCCGTCGATCATTGAGACGCACCGCGTCATGGCCTACCCGTTCCTCGACGAAAACCGCAAGGGAAGCGCGTACTGGCGCGACGTCGGTACCTTGGATGCCTACTACGAAGCGAACATGGACCTGATCTCGGTCGACCCGCTCTTGAACATGTATGACGAGCACTGGCCGATCCGAACTTATCAGCCCAACCTGCCACCGCCGAAGTTCGTCTTCGGCGAAGAAGGCCCCCACGGCCGCCGCGGCGAGGCGATCGACAGCATCGTCTGCACCGGCTCGATCATTTCGGGCGGCCACGTGATCCGTTCGCTGCTGGGCAACAACGTCCGCGTCAACAGCTATGCCCGGGTCGAAGACTCGATCGTCTTCGAGGGCGTCGACATCGGCCGGCATGCCAAGATTCGCCGCGCGATCATCGACAAGGGCGTGAAGATCGCGCAGGGCATCGAGATCGGTTACGACCTCGAACAAGACCGGGCCCGGGGATTCTCGATCAGCGACTCGGGCGTGA
>JAIBBZ010000036.1 GCA_019694435.1 Pirellulales bacterium | reverse complement strand
TCGGGGCGACAGGATTTGAACCTGCGACCTCTTGACCCCCAGTCAAGCGCGCTAGCCAGGCTGCGCCACGCCCCGATGTTCACGCGACGGCCACGCTAACAGGGGTGCTGCATGTGGCTCGTTGCGGTGAATCGGTTTGGTCGAGCGGGCCAGCCAGGTCCTGCACGCCGTCTCGCGACGTACGCGCGTGGCTGCTGGTGTTCGACTGCGACCAAGGAGGCAAATATCGCACAATAAGCGTCGCTTTGCAACGCGGGCGATCCGCCGGTAGGGGCGCATGATCGCGGCCCACCTGGACGGCGAACTTCGAGGCCGAAGGGAGTTTCACGGTGCCCCGGGTTGTTCGACAACCGGCGGACGCGCTTTTATGGACCCGACTCAGCCCACCGATTGGTGCTCGCGGCCTGCGTGCTCGCCCAGATCGTGCGAGCCGTTTCCGGCGCCTGCGGTCGCACCGTCTTTGACCCCGTTGCCGGCTAAGGCTGCGCCGTTCTCGGCCGCGGCTGCCTCGGCAGCACCTGGGGAATCTGCGGCCGCGCTACGCGACGGTTCGTGCTCGACTGAGAACCTCAGCCCGTGGCGATACGCGAAACGCACCAACCCGTCGAGCAGGTGATAGAACACGGGCGTGACGATCAATGCCAGCACCAGCGACAGGGACTGGCCGCCGATGATGACCTTGGCCATGCTTGCGCGGGCGCCGGCGCCCGGCCCCTGGCCGAGCGCGATGGGGATCATCGCCGCGACGAGCATCACGGTCGTCATCAAGATCGGCCGTAACCGGGTGTGATTGGCCTCGAGAATGGCCTCGAACAGATTGCGTCCCTGGGCGCGCAACTGGTTAGTGCAGTCGACCTGCAAGATGCCGTTCTTCTTGACGATGCCGATCAACATGAACAGCCCGAACATCGCGTAGATGTCCATCGGCGTGCGCGCCAGCACCAGCGACAGCAGCGCGAAAGGCAACGTCACGGGCAGGGCCATGAGGATGGCGACCGGCTGCGTCCAGCTTTCGAATTGGGCCGCGAGAATCAGGTACATGAAGACGATCGACATCAGCACGGCGATGCCGAGGAAATAAACGGTCTCGCCGAGCGTCTCGGCCTGCCCGCCGAAGCTGACCGAGTATTCTGGCGGCAGCTTCATGTCGGCCATGTATTTGCGCGCCCGCTCGACGCAATCGCCCAGTGCAATGCCCGATGGATTGCCCAACACGGTGACAATGCGCTGGCGATCCTTGCGCTCGATGACGCTTGGTCCGCGGCGCTCGACCACGTCGGCCAGATTCGAAACGGACACGGGCCCCACGGCGGGCGACGCCACTGTGAGACCGTACAGATCCTCGATCGACGAGCGGTCACGTGCCTGGGCGCGGAGCCAGATATCGTATTGCTGGCCCTGCTCACGGAAACTCGACACGATCATCCCGCCCACGAGCACGCGCAACGTGTCGGCCACCGCGCCGACCGAGATTCCCAAATCGCTGGCGGCCTCTCGATCGACGACCACCTGCAGCTCGGGATTGCGCAGCGACAGGGTCGTGTCGAGATCGCTGATGCCGCCGGCCTCGGCGAGCTTGCCCTTGAGCTCGGTGGCGTATTCGGCGAGCTTCTCCAGGTCGGGCCCGTTGAGCTCGACTTGAAAGACCTGGGCCCGGCCGCCGCCCTGGAATGGCGACACGTCGTTAACGCCCGCGCGCAGGTCGGGGTATTCGACCATCATGCGGCGCACTTCTTCCTGCACGACGAACTGCGAGTACTCACGGTCCTCGAGTTCCTTCATGCGCACGTACACGGTGCCAGTCGTCACGGCGCCTTGGCCCTTGCCGTTGCGGCCGAACGTACCGACCGAGCTGAACGTGTAAACGGTGCCGCGCACCTTGTGCAGCCGGTGCTCGAGTTCGGTCAGAATGGCCGCCGTGCGCTGCAGTGTGTAGCCTTCGGGCGTGGTGATGGCCACTTCGTATTCGCTTTGATCGTCGCGCGGAATCAGATTCAGGCCCATGATCCGGCCGATCGGCACCGTGCTAAAGAACGTGAGGATGGTCAAAGCGACAATCGCGAACCGATGGCGCAACGACCAGGCGAGCAAACGGCCGTACCATTTGTCGAGGTTGCGCCAGACGAAGCCCGACTTCGACTTCGCCTTGCCTGAGTGATCCGCTTCGAGCTTGAGGAACCGGCTGCAGAGCATCGGCGTGAGCGTGAACGACACGAACAGGCTCATCGTGATCGCGAAAGCCACGGTGAGGCCGAAGCTCGAGAAGAAGCGGCCGACGATCCCCCCCATGAAGGCGAGCGGCACGAAGATGATCACCAGCGATAGGCTGGTGGCCATAACCGGCAAGGCGATCTCGCGCGTGCCGCGCCGCGCGGCTTCCATGCCGTTGAGCCCGTCTTCTTCCATCAGCCGGAAGATGTTTTCATGCACGACTACCGCATCGTCGATCACGATGCCAATGGCCAAAATCAGGCCCAACATGGTGATATTGTTGAGCGTGAAGCCCATGTAGTACATGAAGGCGAACGTGGGCACGATCGACGTCGGGATGGCCAAGGTGGCGATCAGCGTCGTGCGCCAATCGCGGATGAAGAGCATGATCGTGGCCGACACCAGCACGCCGGCCAGCAACAGGTGAAACTGCACTTCCTCGATCGACTTGCGAACCCATCGCGATTGATCGCGGATGATTTCCATCTTGATGTCCGGCGGCAGCGCGCCCTTGACGCGATTGAGCCGCTTGTGGACCGCATCGGTCACGGTGACGACATTGGTGCCCGACTGCTTCTGCACGATCACGCTGACGGCGTCGCGGCCGTTGAGGCGCGATAGCGAGCGAGGCTCTTCCACGCCCTCGACCGCTTCCCCCACGTCGCGGACGCGCACCGGGTAACCGTCGCGATCGGTAATGATCAGATCGTTGAATTGCTCGGCCGTGTTCAATCGGCCCAGCGTCCGCACGACGAGTTCGCGGGCCCCTTCGTCGACCCGCCCGCCGGGCACCTCGAGATTCTGCCGCTGCAGCGCCAGCTTCACGTCTTCGATCGACAGGCCGTATGCAATCAAGCGGTCGGGATCGACCGTCACGTTGATGCTCCGTTGGCGGCCGCCGAGCAGCATGGCCGCGCCGACACCGCTGACCGTCTCGATCTGTTCCTTGACCTGGCGCCGTGCAATCTCGGTGATCTCGCGCAAGTCGCGATTTCCCGAGACGACCACGGTCATGATCGGCATCGCCTCGGTATCGAAGCGGTCGACCACCGGCGGATCGCTACCCTCGGGCAGCAGCGCGAGAATCGTGCCGATCTTGTCGCGCACCTCCTGCGCCCCGACGTCGCCGTTCTTGGTGAGAGCGAATTGCACGATCACCAGCGAGATGCCCTCGCCACTAGTCGACCGGATCGAATCGACGCCCGAAATCGTGTTCACCGCGTCTTCGATTACCTTGGTGACCGAGGTTTCCATCTCCTCGGCGCTGGCGCCGGGTAGGGTCGTGGTGACGACGCAGACCGGAAAGTCGACGTTCGGAAACAGATCGACGCCGAGGCGAAAATACGACAGAAGCCCTAGGACCACGGGCCACGACACCAGGACCCAGGCGAAGACCGGCCGGCGAATGCAGATTTCGGACAGATTCATGACAACTCTGCTCGCGGCTCAGGCATCGGGGGACGGTGCCGACTCGGCCGCCGCATCGTCCGCGACCTTCGACTGCGGATGCGGGGCGGTCGCCGTTTGCGCCGCGGCCGGCTGTTCGGGCGACGACGACGCACGCACGACGACTGCCGCGCCATCGGCCAACTGACTTTGGCCCGAGGTCACGACGACGTCGTCGGCATGCACCTCGCCCGCTACTTCCAGCCAGCCCTCGTGCAAGGGCCCGGTCGAAACCGGCACCTCGACCGCCTTTTGATCGCGAACCACGAACAGCTTGGTCACGCCGGCGAAGCGGACGACCGACTCGGCGGGCACAACCGTGCGCTCAGTGCGCTGCACCACGATGTCGAGCTTGGCAAAACTGCCCGGGCGCAGGGCGCGATCGGTGTTATGAATCAGCACCTCGACCACGAAGGTCCGCGACCGCTCGTCCACCGCTGGGTTCACCCACCGGATCGCGCCCTCGAAGACGCGGTCGGGATGCGAGGCCACGGTGAATTTCACGACTTGTCCGGCCGTCACATAGGGCGCATATCTCTCCGGCACATTGGCCCAAGCCCGGAGCGGATCTTCGATCACCAGATGCGCCACCGGATCGCCCGGCTGAATCATCTGCCCTTCGGTGGCGTTGCGCTTGGTAATGGCATAGACCAGCGGGCCACTGATTCCTTCGGGCACCAGCGAAGGCTCGGGCGCAGCGATGTCCATGTCACGACGAGCCTGGCTGGCAACCTGGACCTCGACATTGGCCGCCTGGGCCATCGCCAAAGTCGTGCGCGCGGCGAGCGTTGCCGTTTCGAGGGCTGCCTGAGCCTCGCGCATGCCGAATTCCGCGTCGAGAAAGACTTCGTCTGTGCTGACGTTTTGCTGTTTCAGTTTCTTTTGCCGATTCAGGCGGTCGACTGCCCGATCGTACGCCACCTGGGCCTGGATCACCTGGGGCACCGTCCGCACGTCGAAGTCTTCGCGCGGCGTTTCGTCGACGCCCAGCCGGGCCAACTCGGCCTGCAAGCGACGCTCGGCCTGCTGCAACATGAGGTCCGTGTCGACCGGGTCGAGCTGCACCAGTACCTCGGCGGGCTTGACCCGGTCGCCGACGTCGTGCGGCGTCTTCAGCACGTGCCCCGAGCGCTTGGCGCTGATCTCGACCTCTTCCCAGCCCTTGAGCGTGCCGACGACGCCGATCGACGTGTCGAGCATCCGGGCCTCGGCCTTGGCAACCGTGATGTTGACGGGCGGCTTCTCGGCGGTTTCCTCAAGCGAAGCCGCCTGGTGGCAGCCCGTAGCCGGCAGCAGCGATCCCGCGAGTGCGACAGCGAACAGGGAAGCAAATCGATGGCTCATGGCTTATGGGGACACTCCCGCGGAGCGATCGGGCACAAGCTCGACGCTTGCCGCGAATCCTCGAAACAGGTCGTCGACGATCTGGCCGGCGAGCTCGGGACCCAAGGGCCGATCACGGTAGAGGTGGTCCATCGTGGAAATCGCCACCGCTCCGCGTACCGCGGCGACGCAACGCTCGACACGGGCACCGTCGAGCGCCCCTTCGGCGACCGACTGCAAGACGGCGTGCTCGATGGCCTCGGCAATCTGCTGCCCGAACCCGGCCAGCTCTTGTGACATCTCGGTCCCCGCTGGACCGAAGAACAACGCATAGACAAAGCGAGCCCGATCCGGGTTCTCGCGGCAAAAGACAAACTGGGTCTCAACCATTCCGACGAGCTTGTCGCGTCCCGCTCGATCGTCCGCGAGAATCGTATGCAGGGCGTCGACCAATGCCGTCATGGGCACGGTGACGAGCGCTTGCG
Organism: Pirellulales bacterium; assembly: GCA_019694435.1. NCBI lineage: Bacteria > Pseudomonadati > Planctomycetota > Planctomycetia > Pirellulales > Pirellulales bacterium. Next base: position 51,129 of record JAIBBZ010000036.1, on the reverse strand, counting down.
CGAGACCCTTCTTGCTCTTGAAGTAGTAGTACAGGGTCGGCTTGGTGACGTGACAGGCCTCGACGATGTCGCGCACCGAAGTGGCGTCATACCCCTTGGCGGCCATCAGTCGGGCGGCCGCCTGCGCAATCATTAGGGCGCTAGAGTTATTTGTGGTGCTTGTGGCCTCTGCCGACATGGCTACCTCAACCCAAACGTCCCAAACACCCAACAACAGGCACTTAGCGCAAACATTCACCCAAATGCATACCGACCGGTAGGTATCTTAGGTCGGCGATCTGAGCGGTTCAAGACACACTTTGTCGCAGCCACCGATATAGGGTGCGATGAACCGGTAGATTCCTGACGGCACAGATCGCCGTATCTATAATCCCAGATGGGAGTTGCGGCCTTACTCAGAGCCTCCGGCCCGCATCAGCTCGGCGATTGCGTCGGCACGGCCCAGCACAATCAGCCGGTCGTCGATTTGAATCTCGATTGAGCTGGGAGGCGGTAGCACCAAATTGCCGCTGCCCTGCCGGATGCCCACCACGATTACGCCCCGATTGCGCAGATCGGTTTCGGCGAGCCGCCGCCCGGCATAGACACTGTTCTGCGAGACGTGAATCTCGGCCAGGTCGAGTGCCGTTCCCTCGGTGCGGAAGATCTCGAAGAACTCCTCGACGTTGGGGTTGACGAGCAGATGTGCCATCCGTGCGGCACTCGTCTCGAACAGCGTCATCACGCGGTCGGCGCCCGCCTTCTTGAGCTTGGCGACACTCGAATCGTCCTCGGCCCGGGAAATGATCATCAGGTCTTTCGACAGCAGCCGCGCGGACAGCACGATGTACAGGTTGTCTGCATCGCTCGCCAGCACAGCCGCGAGTCCTCGCGCCCGTTCAATGCCCGCACTTTGCAAGACGTGATCGTCCGTGGCGTCGCCCGCCAAAGCCGGCCAGCCATCGGCGAGCGAGCTGCTCACAAGCGACTCGTCGCGGTCGATGACGACAAACGGCATGCGCTTGGCCGCCATTTGGCGGCACAACGCTTGTCCCATGCGGCCATAGCCGCAGACGATGAAATGCCCCTTGAGCGTGCGAATGGTCGAATCCATGCGGCGCTTCTCCAACCAGTGTGTCAATTCGATCCGGACGACCATCTCGCCCAGTTGCACAACGCCGAAAAAGAACACTCCCAACCCGACGATCAGGTAGGTCATCACAAAGATCCGCCCCGCCGTCGACAGCGGATGCACCTCCATGAAGCCGACCGTCGTGATCGTCGTGACGGACATGTACAGGCAGTCGAACCACGGCCAGCCCTCGATGATTCGAAAGCCGATCGTGCCGAACAGCGGCAACAACGCCAACAGCACCACGATGCGGGCAACACCGCCTAAGGGCATGTGCCAAGCCTCCTGGCCTCGTTGAGGGCAGCCACCCTCGACACAACCTGGCAAGCCGCACGACCGCTCGGCCGCCTCATTTCGTCCAGGAGGCGCCGGGCCGGTAGGTGCCGAAGTACCACTGATTGCCTTCCAGGTCGCCGCGCGAACCGTGGGCTTTGTTGCGTACGTCTTGCAGAATGGTCGCGCCGGCCGACCTGGCCTGGGAAAAGCGAGCGTCGGGATCGTCGATCGTCACCGACACCAGTTGACTCAAGGCCTGCAAATCGCGCGGGCTCACCCAGCCTCGGTCCGGCCTGGCGGAGCTCAGCATGATCACCGCAGGGCCCAGGCTTAGTTCGGTATGCGCCACCTGGCCGTCCGGGATCATTGTGGACATGTGTTTGGAAAAACCGAAGGCATTCACCAGCCATTCGATCGCCGCCGGCGCGTCGCTGTCGTCCAGACAAGGAAAGATGATTGGCACGGACATTTCGCTGGGTGCCCTGGCGAATTGCTCGGATCCGTTTCACTCACATCGGTCCCCTCGGGCTGCGGCTCGACACGATCTTACTCGCCTTTCTACAATGCCGCCACCAAACCTCCATCCCCAGTCGCAGAACACGATGTCGCCACTCACGCTCGCCATCGATCAGCTCATCGCAGCACGCGAATACACCAACATGACGATCGCCGACTTGCCGGACGAGCTGTGGTTTCGGCTGCCTGCCGCAGGCGTGACACACGTCGCCTGGCAAGCTGGGCACCTGGCCGTGGCCGAGTACGGGCTTGTCTTGAAACGCATCCGGGGTGAGCAGCCGGAAGATGAGGCATTGATCTCGACCGCATTTCGCCAGGCGTTCGGCCGCGGTTCACAACCTCAGGCCGACCCGCAGGCGAATCCCACGCCTGCGGAGATCCGCGCGGCGCTGCAGCGCGTGCACGTCGCCGCGCTCCGCTTACTGCCGACGCTCACCGACGCGGAACTGGACGAAAGTGCCGGCGATCCGCCGCACCCGTTGTTCATCACGAAGCTCGGCGCGATTCTCTGGTGTGCGCGCCACGAGATGGTGCACACTGGCCAGATCGCCCTCTTGCGGCGAATGTTCGGCAGCGCGCCGCGCTGGTAGCGGCGTGCCTCGACAAGCGCCGGCGGACAGGCGTCAGTCCTCTGCCTTGCTCCCGTCGTCGCTCATCTTGACGATTTTCGGCTGAAATTCGGCAACCACGTCGACCAGGTCGGACTGTTCGGCCATCACCTGGCGGATGTCCTTGTAGACGCCGGGAACCTCGTCGGCACCGGCCGACAAGACGCGAATCCCGCGGCGGGCCAGGTCGGCCTGTACAGCCTTGAAGCGATACTTATCGCGCGCGGCGGTGCGCGACATTCGCCGGCCAGCACCGTGCGAGGCCGACATCAAGCTCTCCGGATTGCCGCGCCCGCGAACGACGTAAGCCGGATCGGCCATGGAGCCGGGAATCACGCCCAGCTGACCCGGCGCGGCCGGCGTCGCGCCTTTGCGATGCACGATCAGCTCGCGGCCACCGTGGAGCTCTTTCCAGGCAAAGTTGTGGTGATTTTCGACCCCGGCCACGATCTGCGCGCCGAGCAGTTTGCTCACCTGCCGGTGGATCACGTCGTGATTCGCCGCTGCGTAGTCGCCCATCAGGTTCATCGCCGCCCAATAGGCCTGCCCCTCGTGCGTGTCGAGATCGAGCCAGGCCAACCGGCCGGCGTCTTCGTAGCGCTTGGGCAGCCGCACGCGCGCCAGGTTGCTGTACACCGAACACACCGCGGCGCCAGTCCCGCGGCTGCCGCTGTGGCTGAGCAGCGCGACGTACTCGCCGGCATCGAGGCGCAGCTCGGCGTCAGGCAGCTCGAGCTTGAGCACGCCGAACTCGACGAAGTGGTTCCCGGACCCCGAGGTGCCGAGCTGATGCCAGGCCTTGTCACGATTCTCGCGCGTGACTGGCGTGATGGACCAGTCGCGGTCCATGACTTCGTGATCGAACGGCTTGCGGTATTCGCCGCCCACGCCGAACCGGGTGCCGCCTTCGACCGCCTCTTTGTAAAGATTGAATTTGTCTTTGAGTGTCCAGACCGGCAGGTCGAGGACCGACAGCTTCATCCGGCAGGCGATATCAACGCCCACCGCATAGGGCGCCACGGCGTTCTCGAGCCCCAGCACACCGCCGATCGGCAATCCGTAACCGACGTGCGCATCCGGCATCAACGCTGCCGCGCGCGCCACGGGCAATTGACACGCCTGGCGCATCTGGGCATGCGACGCGTCGTCGATCTGCGTTCCCCAGGTGCGGTAAGCAATCGGCTCGGCAGGCGGCTGAGCAGGTCCGGCTTCGGCGAGCTCGCGCGCCAGCGGCCCGAACACCGCGTCCTCCGCATACTGCTGCGGCGCGGCGACGATGGCATGAATCGTCTCTTTCAGGTTCTTCCCGCGCAACTGGCCCGCGGCCGCGGCCTGCTGAATCGCGAGCAACGCGGTCTTGAACGCATAGCGTGGGACCCCGAGTTTTTCCAACTGTCGAGCGTTCATCGATCAATCATTCGCAAGCGTGCATTAGGCAACCCACAGACACGCAGCTGCGCAGCTTGGTTCGCCGGCACGAACGCCATAAATGCTACAGAAATAACTCGAGCCCGTAGCGAAGAGCGAGCGCTTGCAGCTTCTCGACTTCGGGCGGCCCGGTCGCGGGGAACTGAGATAGCTCGGCAAAGAAATGCTCGATCCCCGCCGGGCAGGCGATGACCAGCATCTTCCCGGGCGTGGCGGAATCGTTCTGAAATCGATGGGGCAGATCGCGTGGCGCATAGACGACAGCCCCCGGCCCAGCGCTGATCGTGCGGCCGGAAACCGAAAACTCGAATTGCCCTTCGACGACATAAAACGTTTCGTCTTCGCGGTGATGAACGTGCGGCGGCGGCCCTCCTTGCGGCGGTACGATCGTCTCGAACACGCTGAAAGCGCCACCCGTATCGCTGCCGACGAGCTTGCAATAGATGACATCGCCGCCGAGCACCCGGTAGAGCGCGCCTGCGCCTTTGTCGATATGCAACACGTCGCCTGGCATGTCGATCTCGTCCTTGCGTTGATGTTGATTCCGGCGAGCGCCGCCGATCAGCCGCGGATGCTGAGCCAAACAAACGACGCGATCAGCGATACGCCCACGACGGCCAGAATCATGCAGCCCAAGGTTTGCGTGCGCTGCTGCCGACGGACGACGTCCGACAAGCCGTGCTCGGCGGCCAGTCGTTCGACGGCTTCCTTGGCTTCCTTCAGACCAAGCCCGGTCTCGGCGCGGCAGGCCTTGATCGCATCGATCACGCGCCCCTGCTCGAACATCGTCAATGCGGTGGCCTGCCAGGCGGGCAGATCGGCCCGCGACGGCTTCGACGCCGGAACGTCCTCCTGAACATCGGGCTCCAACCGCGCGCCGCAGTGGCGACACATCGACGCGTCGGCCTTGTTCTCGCGATGACACTGGGGACAACGCATTGGCAATTGCGGCTGCGGCCTGGACTGGTGAAGAACGCCAAGCCATTCTCCGCAGGCAGACGCTACTCGACAATCTCAATTCGGTCGCCGCATCGAATGGTGCCGCCGCTGCAGCCAGGCGCCAGGCGCGTATTCACGGTCAGCCGGTAGAAATGGTCGAACCGATCGCGCGCCGCCCAGCCTGGCAAGGTGGCCTCGCGCTGCTCGGCAAAGCGGCGGGCAAAACCGCTTGTGATGATCCCCGTTTGGGGCTGCCGGCTCGGCACGACACAGCGCTGGCACGGATTCGTGCCTTCGAACTCGACCGCACCGATTCGAAACCGCACGGTCGCCACGCCTGGGCCGTACAGCCGGTCTTCCCAAAAGGGCTCATCGATCGCGAGCACCAGGTTGGGACGGAACCGCCGCGTCGCTTCCTCGGTCGCCCAACCCTCGAACCATTCGCCGACGCTTGCTAGCGTGCCCCGCGACACGATCGTCGGCCCCGAGGCTTCGGTATCGTCGGGCCAGCCTGTCGCAGCATTCTCGACGAGCCCGACTTCGCGGCCGAAGAACGCCGACAGCCAGGCCAGCGATTCCGGCGCATCAATCGTCCCTTGGAATTCCCGCCCGTCGCCCTGCAGACGAACCTTGCGGCAGTCGAGCTCGAACTGGGCGCGCAGGGCATGAATCCGCGCCGTTTGTTTCGCATTCACGAACGGCCGCGGTTCGGGCCCCGCGGCATCGACGAGCGCCCAGCGTCGGTCGTGGGCCAGTGCGCCGCTCGGCAAGACCGCGGCCGCGTCGACTCGCACACCGTCGAGCGACTTGATCGGATATATCCAAATCTGCTCGAGCACGCTCGGTGCCATGCGGGCCCTCGCGCCTAGCGGCCACTCCACGATTTCACAACGTCACGAAACACGCGGGCCCGATCGAAGGGCTGCGCCGGGTCTTCGTCGAAGATCAAGACGGCATAACGCAGAGAAAAAGCCTCACCGGAACGCACCACCACGCGGCTCGGTTCGCCGCCGGTAAACGCGGCCCGCCCAAAGGGGTTGGCGGCGATGAAGCCGTAATCGCGGGCATGGAACCACGAGCGCCGGAAATTGTTCGGATCAGGCATCAAGAGCACGCCGACGCGGCGCCCCTGGAACTCGCCGGAGTATTCACACCAATCGGCTTGCTTGCCCCACGCCTGCGCCTCGTTCTCCAGGCCGTCACTGTTGACGATCCGGCCACCTTGCTTGACGGCCAGCGGAGTTGCTAGTCGGACGCCGAGGCCGAGTTCCTCTTGATCGCCGAAAACGATTTCCGATCCGCGCGGCTTGAAGGTCGAATTCCACACGAGCAGCCAGCCCTCGGCCCGCACGCGAATCTCTCGGCGACATGCTTCCTCGGCGAGCACCTGGTCCCCGGCAGCGTTCCGATACTCCTGACGGACCTCAAACGCGCCGACGCCACTGTCTACCCGGGGCGGTTCGCTGATTTCAAGTTGGCGAATCGCGGCCTTGTTGCGCCACGAATCGGCGCCGCTCAAATCGCCGAACGCCAGCCAGATGCCCGGGTGAAACTTGTCGTGATCCGTGGGGTCCTGACCTGCTACCGGGGGGTGATTGCGCGTCACACGGAAACCGCCCGTGGTGTAGACATCACACAGGTATGGCCGCGAGATCTCCGGGTCCTGCCACCGATATTCGGCTACCTGTCGATCGCCAATTCGGATCGACAGGCGATCGTCGTGCTGATCAAACGACACGGCCGGCGACGTGGCGTCCGCGGCCCGCAAGGCGTTTGCGCCTGCCGCGAGCACGACGAGCGTCCATAACAGCACCCTGGCTTGCACCGTTCGTCGCATCGACCCGCCTTGTTCTATGCCCGACGCTGGACGCGAATCTGATCTTTGATGCTGTCCCCGGGATGCACGATCACGGTGTCGCCTTCGCGCAGGCCCTCGACCACCTCGGCCTGCAGGGCGTTGCGATGTCCAATTTTGACCACGCGAGTTTGCGCGCGTCCGTCTGCAACGCAAAAAACGGCCCATTCTTCGCCCTGGCGGAACAGCGCGCTGGTAGGCACCAGAAGCACCTGGGGCGACTCCCAGATGACGATGCGGGCTTCGACGCGAAACCCGTCCCCCAGGGCGCTGCGATCTTCCAGGGTGTCGTTCAGATCGCCCACGACGTACACGCGCTGTTCCTCGACTCCGAGCGCCGAGATCTTCGTGAAGGCCGAAGGTTCGATGCGTTTGACGGTGGCGTTCAGCGGATGGTCGCCGCCCCATTGTTCGAGGATGATCCGCGTGCCGACGCGCATCTTCACTGCATCGCTCGACAGCACGTCGATCTCGACCTCCAAGTCGGCCGGATCGCCCAACTCGACCAGCTCGGTGCCGGGCGTGACGATCCCAGCACTCTCCTGACGGACGCGCAGCACGCGACCGTTGATCGGCGAACGGATTTCAAAGTGATTGTCGCTGCCAGCCTCGGCTTCGGGTCGGGTGCGCAGCAGCGCCGCCTTGGCCTGCTCGAGTTCGAATTGCGCGATTTGCTGGCCCAGTTCGGCCGATCGCAATTCTTCGACGCGCGTACGGAGCAACAATTGCGTATTCTCGAAATCGACCAGCGGCGCCGTCTTCGTTTCGTACATCTGCTTGGCACGCTCGAACTCGTTGCGGGCAAAATCGAGCGCTGCCTTGGCACGCTCCAAGTTGGGCTGCGCCGCTTCGACACTGGCCTCGGCCGCTTTGACGCGGGCCTCGGCCTCGGCCCGCGCCCGAGGATCGAGCAGCGACGGGTCCGACGGCTCGATCACCGCCAGCAGCGTCTGTCCGGCGCCAACTTCGTCACCGGGGTCGAGCTCGATGCGCTGCATGCGGCCCATCAGCGGTGCCGAGACGATGTAGCGCTCGCGCACCCGGGTCTTGCCCTCTTCGTCGACCGTGACGACCAGCGGCCCGGTGACCACCTGTTCCATGTCGACCGGTTGCGCGCGGGGCAGCATGGCCACGACGATCGCCGCCACGACGGCCAGGCCCCCGGAAATCCCCGCGGTGCGGCGCAAGAGCTTGCCCCACTGACGCCGTTTTGTGCCGTCCGGGTTGCGCAACATGGTGCACTATTCGCGGGTTTTGAGGACGGCAATCAGGTCCAAATGATCGAGTCGCCGCCGGACGACCAGGCCCGAGAACAACGCTGCGATCAACACCACCAGCACGGCAAAGGCGTACGTCCCTCGCTGCACCACGACCGGCAGCGAGATGAATTCGCTGTTGGTCGAAGTCGTGGCGAACCAGCAGAGTATGTAGCCGATCGTCAACCCCACGGGCAGCGCGGCCAAGGTCAGCACGGCCAGTTCGCCTAGCAGGATATACGAGATTTCTCCACGCGTGAATCCGAGTACGCGCAAGCTCGCCAGCTCGCGCCCCCGCTCCGACAAGGCAATCCGAGCACTATTGTAAACCACGCCGAAAGCAATGATCGAGGCGAAACCAATGTTAAAGAGGCGCATCCGCAACAGGTTTTCGGCCACGGTATTGCGAAAACTCTCGACCACGGCCCCCTTGAGTGCCACGCTGGCCACCCCGGGGGTCTCTTTGAGTTGCTGGTAGAGATTGTCGTTGACCAGCGGATCGGTGAGCAGATAGGCGCCGGACACACTGGCCCCCTCGCGCATAAAGCGGTGCAAAGCGCCGATTTCCATGTAGGCGGCCGTACCGATGAACTGCGACGCGATCGCGCCCACGACGAGCGAACGAATCGGTCGTTCGCCCTCGAGGATCTCGACCGTGACGGGCTCGCCCACGTCGACACCCAATGCCTGCGCCAGGTTCGTCGACAATACGACGCCTTCGGGCGGCAACACCACGTTGCGCAAGTCGTCGTCGATCACCTGATTCAAACGGGGCCGTTGCGGCAGACCCACGATGCCGGAGAGCCGCGTGCGATGGCCCGCCCGGAACCGCACCGGCACTGCGCGGAACACTTCCGACTGGATGACGCCGGGCAGGTGTTCCGCCTCGAAGATGGCCCGCGCCGGGCGTGGTTCGACGAACGTCAAGCTGATGTCTTGGCGCTGCGCCAGGTCGAACTGCGCGGCAAAGATGTAATTGACCGCATCGAGACCGAAATTGCCCACGACGAGCACGGCCACGGCCATGGCGATCCCGAAGCTGGCCAAGGCAGCCTTGATCGGCTCGCGCTCCAGATGGCGCATGATCATCCGGGTCGGCTGGTCGAACAGCCGCTGCAGGCCCAGGCGCTCGAGCACGGTGGGCCGAAACTTCGCGGGCGGCTCGGGGCGCATCGCCTCGGCCGGCGGCAGGTTGATCGCCGCGCTGACCGCGCGCCAGGTGCCCAGCACCGCGGCCGCCACGGCGATCAGCCCGGAGAGCACGATGGTTTGCGCGCGCAACTGAAATTGCAGGTGCGGAAAGTGATAGAAGCGGGCGTACATCCGGCTGAGGTTCCAGCCCAGATAGGCCCCCATGGCCGTGCCCAGCAGCCCCCCGCAGAACACGATGAACAGCACGAGTTTGAGGTAATGCAGACCCACTTCCCAGTGCGTGTAGCCGAACGCCTTGATGGCGGCGATCTGCTCGCGCTGCGTACTGACCAGGCGCTTGAGCACGACGTTCAGCAGGAAAGCAGCCACGGAGAGAAAGATTGTCGGCACGACGATGGCCATCGACTGCAATTGATCGATTTCATTGCGGACGAACCGATACGACACTTGTTCCGAGCGATCGAACGCCCCCACGCCGCCGTAGGGCTCGGTCAACTGGTCGACGCGGCGCAGCACTTCCTTGACGCTCGCCCCGGGCATCAAGCTGATCGTCAGGTCGTTGAAGGCGCCGTCCATGTCGAAGACGGCCTCCATCGGACGCTGTCCCATCCAGATGACCCCAAACCGCTTGTCGTCGGGGAAGATGTCGCCGGGGCGGATCTGGTAGATGTACTCGGGCGAGAGGGCCACGCCGACGATCTCCAGTCGCTTGCGCCGGCCGTTGAGGATCGCCACCAGGCGATCGCCCGGATGCATTCGCTGCGCCAGCGCGAACGCCTCGCTGATGATCACTTCGTCGTCGCGTCCGGGCTCGATCCAGCGCCCCTCGCGCAGGTGCAGCGCGTTGAGGTGCGGCTGCCGCGTCTCGGGAATAGAAATCAACCGGCCGATGGCCGGCTCGGTCATCCCGGCGATATCGAGCGTGGCGTCGAAGGTGATCCGCGGTTCGGCGCGGGCCACACCAGGAATTGCACTCAATTGCTCGACCAGCGCCAGCGGCGCTCGCTTCATGTGCGCGAAGACGTGCCCCAGCCGGTACCGGTCGCAATAGGCCGAGAGCGTCATCTGGAGCGAGTCGAGCGCGGTCAGGGCCAGGATGAACATCGCCACGCCGCTGGCCAGCACCAGGCAGATCGCCAAGACCTGGCCCTTCATATGCCAGACGTCGCGAATCATCTTGCGATCGAGCGCAGCGAGCATCGCGTCACCACTCCAGCTCGCGCGGAGAGAGCTTCTGCTGGTTGTGCTCGACCGAATGCACCCGGCCGTCGGAGATCGAGATCACGCGATCGGCCATCCGGGCAATGCTCGCATTGTGCGTGATCACGGCCGTCGTGGTGCCCAGCTCGAGATTTACCCGTTGAATGGCTTCGAGCACGACAACGCCCGTGTGAAAGTCGAGTGCGCCGGTGGGCTCGTCGCACAACAACACGTCGGGGCGCTTGGCCACGGCTCGGGCGATCGCCACGCGCTGCTGTTCACCTCCGGAAAGCTGCGCGGGAAAGTGATCGATCCGGTGGCCCAATTGCACCAGCTCCAGCGCGTCTTGCGGCAACATCGGATCGCGAGCAATCTCCGTGACCAGCGCCACGTTCTCGCAGGCGGTCAGGCTGGGAATCAAGTTGTAGAACTGAAACACGAAGCCGACGTGGTCGCGCCGATAACGCGTCAACTGCCGGTCGTCGCTCGCCGTGAGATCCTGATCGCGGTAACGCACCTGGCCCGACGAGGGCACGTCGAGCCCCCCCAGGATATTCAGCAAGGTCGACTTGCCGCTGCCCGATGGCCCGAGCAAGACAACGAACTCGCCTTCGAACAGGTCAAGATCGACGCCGCGCAGCGCGTGCACGTCGACTTCGCCCATGTGATAGACCTTGGTGATCTCGCGCGCCGAAAACACGGCACGGCGCGAATCGGCCGAGGGCGGTTCGGAAGTCGCGGCGGAAGTCGACATCTGTGGCATTATACCCGCTGGCCCTGAACGCCCCGTCAGTGTTTGCAATCCGGTGGCTCAGACCATCGCCCCATCCGGCTGCGCGATCAAGATTTCGCCGCGGCCGAGGCCGAGGCGATCGCCGCTGAGAGAAACAAACCCCTGCGTAGACGGGGTGTCCTCGCAAGGAAAGCCCAGCGCCAACAACCGACGCCGCAGCAGGGCCCAAAATCCCGGCCAACTGGGGCCGTCTCGGCGAAAACTCGCGGGCACGCGTACGTCAGGCGCGAGGCAGACGATCGTGCCTCGTTGCATGCCCACACCGGGCAAGGGCGCCGCGCCCCCCAGCACGATCGTCCCTGCGCGCAGGTGATGGCCCGCGTAATCGTCGGCATCTCCCACCACGGCAATCAACCCGCGGCGTTGGCGCAGGCCCGCCTGTTTGCCTGTGTTGCCGGCGACGATGATCTCACCGCCTTGCATGCCGGACAGCGTGCCGGGCAGGGGGGCGCCAAGCTGGTCGCCGGCATTCCCCGCGATGCGCAAGATTCCGCCCTGCATGGTCGCCCCGGCCAGATCGCCGACGTCGCCCCGAACGGTCATCGTCCCGCCGCGCTGGCCGGCCGCTGCGAGCGTGCCTGCATGACCTTCGACGAACAGTTCGCCTGCCGTCATTCCGGCGGCCAGGCGGACGTAGCGCGGGCAACCTTCGAGTTCCAAGCGCGCGGTATCCGCGGTGGCGATGCGATCGATAACGAACAATTCGCCCAAGTCGTGCCATTCTCGGCCACACAAAATGCGTTGGCGCGCCATCTGGGTCGGGGAAAGTGTCGCCAGCCGATCGGGCCGCAGCAATGCCGCGTCGACGGGCCCCGGCGCCGGATTGCGCCATTGCATCCGGTAGCCGCTCATCGCAGCACCTCGTGCAGGCGGAAATGAAACTTGCCGAGATTGCCGCCGTAGTTCGCGGCACCGATCGTAATCACACCCGGCAGAGCCGCAGCGCGAATCGAAAGGGCCATCGCCTCGGCGATCGCGGCCTCGTCGATCCCGTCGATCACCAGCTCATACGCGCATACTGCGTCGGGATGCAGCAGCGTTTCCGCGCGGCTGCGCAGCGTCGGACAATAGGCCTCGTTCGTCGAGGCCACGACCCCGCGGTAGCGCGAGCCCACCTTGCTGCCGCTGCGAATCACGCCGCCGGGAAAGGGGGTGATCACGCCGGGCACGGGCGCCAGGATTCCGACCGACTTGCGCGCCGCATCGAGCGCGATCGCCGGATTGCGCGCCTGCAGGATCATGCTGCCGCCGCCGATGCCCTTGGCCGTGCCGGCGGTCGCTTCGACCAGGAACTCGCCATCGAAGACCGGCACGCGCCAGTAGCGCCGCCCTTCGATCACCTTGCTCTTCTGAAAGCCGTCGCCGAAAAACCGAATATGCTGTCCCAGCGGAATTCGGTTTTCCGCCGCCGGCAGCCCGTCGAACACGGCCGTCGTCGCACAGGTCATCAAGCACTGCCCGGCGCGGCGGGGCACGCTTTTGGCAAGCTTCTCGGCCGATACGCCAAACAGCAGCACCGCGGCCCCCGGTCGCGCGTCGGGCGTTTCGCTAGGCGAGAGATATTGCTCGATCCCCGCCTCAACGTCACAGCCGATCACCGAAGCCCCGTAGCCGGTGAACTCGGCCAGCGCCACGTTTAACCAGTAGTCGTCGGCCGCGGTGACGACGATCCGCGCGTAGTGCATCCGAAACGCTTCGGCATATGTGTCTTCAATCTGCGTTTCGCCGATGTTCATGTCGGTCCCTGCGCGAGCGTGGCCGTATGACCGCCGGCCAGGTCCTGAGGCAACGGCGACAATTGTTCGGCTGGCAGCGTCGAATGTTCGCACATCCAGGCATCGATCTGGGCAGTCGCGCCGCGGTCCACCTGGGGCGCGACGTGCCACGTCGAGCCCGCCGGTTGCGCGCAGAGCTCGCCGTCGCGGACGATGACTTCGCCGCCTTTGATCACCAGATACGGCCGGCGAAACATCTGCTCTCGATCGGCCGTGTCGTTGTAGATTGTCACGTCGGCGTCGGCGCCCACGCCGAGGTGCCCCTTGCTTTTCAGGCCCAACATGCGCGCCGGCGCTGCCCGGCTGACGATGCACAGGTCTTGGAGCGAGTACTCCCGGTCCAACTCCGCGAGCAGGGTGCGCTCCCGGGTCGTGGGTGCGGTCAGCTCCAAGGCGGCATCGCGCAGGCTGCGGTCGGCAAGCTGCGCCATCAGCGTCGGATAGGCCATGAACGACCCGCCGTTGGGATGATCGGTCGACAGCGCGATCTGCCAGGGGTCGTCGCATAGCAAGAACAGCTCGAGCCCGATGGCCCATTGCAGGCTGTGCAGCGCGCGGTCCCGGCGATACTCGAGCGGCACGATTCCGCAGCCCGTGGCCAGGTCGGTTTCCACGTCGACATACGGTCGCCCGGTGATCTGCCACAGGTAGTGCTCGAAATCCCGGTCGGCGCTGAGCGTGAGCGCCTCGCCGAACATGACTTGTCCCACGTCGAGCGTCATGCCGGGCGACTGCCGCAGGTGATCGATGAGCCGCGCCGAGCCCGACGCGAGCTGACCCTCGCCGTCGCGCCCGTAGGCATGAAACTGGGCGTGCGTCAGATGATGTCGGCGCCCGGCCAAGGCCCGCGAGGTGGCCAGCGTGACCTCGATGTTGCCCGGCACGCCGAGCTGATTCGCGTGTATATGCAGCGGGTGGGGCAATCGCCAGGCCTCGGCCGCGTCGCACAGGCCTGCGAGAATTGCCCGCGGCGTGAGCCGGGTGCCGGAAATTGCCTCGTCGAGTCGCCGCGGATCGGGCCCGGACGATTGCCAATGTGCCGTGCCGCCGGGATTCACGGCCTTGATGCCCCACGCGGCGCAGCGCGACAAGAGTGACCCGACCATTTCGACCGCCAACGCACGGTCGCGCGCACCCAGTGCCGCGAGCACCAGCGGGTTCTCAGCCAGCAGCAACAACAGCCCTCGGTCGACGACCGGCGTGTCGTGCAACTCGGCGTGTGCCTGACGCGCTCCGACCGGCGCCACCGCCGCCTCGATGGCCGTCGTATAGCCAAGCAGCGCATAGCGGTTGCCGGTTTGCCGGGTGCTCCCGGTCAACGGCCACGCCGGGGGCGAGTCGGCGGACGGATCGGGCACCAATTGGCGCGATTGGACGTCGCCGGCCAGTAACCGCCGGGCACGATTCACCGCGGGACCCGCGATGTGACAATGCATGTCGACGCCGCCCGGCATGATGATCCGCCCGCTGAGATCGATCGACGTGGCGGTCGCAGGCTCCGCCGGCTCAGCGACGATCTTGCCGCCTTCAATCCAGAGCGTACGAATCTCGCCGTTGATCTGATTGGCCGGGTCGTAAACGCGGCCGTTGCGCAGCGCGATCATGCAGCCCCCCCTGCGAATCGCGATTGCACGGCAAGACGTAGCTGCCGGAGCAGTTCGACCGCCGGATCGGGCTGTCCGTGTTCTGCGTTTCCGCACAACGTCAAGAATACCCCGTCGCCTCGAACAACCGTCGCGGCAAGCCTCGGATCAAGACCCGGGATGCGGATCGATATCTCGGCCGCGTCGTCGTGCTGATCGCCGATGACGATGCGCGGCGCTCCGATGGCTGCCGGCGCCGGCCCGGCGCCCGGAGCTGTGCGACCGATCTCCAGGCGCAGGTCTTCGTCGAGACCTGGGCCGCCTCGGCTCGACGGTAACCAAACTCGCGTCGCCGTCTCCGCCTCTGTGCTGCTCAGCAGCAACGAACTGCCGGGCGCACCCGTCAACCAGGTGAGCGCTTCGACGGCGCCGCGGGCATTGACTATCGCCTCGATCGTGGCAACCGACAGTTTCGGCGCCGGCCGCAGTCGGGCGGCACAGGCGCCTAGCACGTCGCGCAGTGCGTCGTCGCGGGCCGCTTCGCCCAGCAAGTAGACGTGCGCATGGCGCGCAGCCCGAATCGCACCGGCCACCTCCGCAACGTCGGTCGCTTCGCCCGCGGGGGGCTCTTTCCCCTCTTGCAGGGCGAGCGCCAGACGCAGGGCGAAATCCAGGTCCGCACGAGCAAGTCGAACAACGCGCCGGGCAAGGCCGTCGGGCATCCGATCTGCGGCGAACAATTCCCGGTGCCGCGGAAAGTGCTCGTCCGGGTCGGCGCCCCAGTAAATGACCAGATCGGCGGACGCCGCCGCGGCGCTCCAGGTGGCAGTGAGATCGGGCGCGTCGAGGCCCGCCCGGGCCCCTCCGCTCGAAGTGTCCAGGCGAATCGCGGCACCAATCCGCACGGCCAACAAGGCTGCCTCGCGCTGAGCCTCATTGGTCAAACCCACGAACCCACTCAGGACCGGAGCGGCACTGCCGTCGATGCGTCGAGCTGCTTCTTCGAGCGCCGCTTCGAGCGTCGATTGCCGGCCGGAACGCAGTGCTGTCACTTCGAGCGGCGGGAGGCCGCCAAGCCACTGGCGTCCCCAATCGCAAGCCTTTTGCCAGCCTGAATTTGCTCCTGAAGGCAGCTCGACGTCACAACAGCAGCACGAGCAGCGAGTGCAGACCATCGGCAAAGCCATGGGGTGGGCCACCGGTGCAGAAGCGGCCGAGGCTTGGGGGGCCTCAATCATGACAAGCCCGCGGCCGGCGTGCAAAGCGCGCCGCGCGAGGGGGGGCAACTGTGGCGCCCAACCCCTAGCCGCTGTAACCGTTCTCACGAGCACATTCGAACCTGGGCCGGCCGCCCCCCGGCGAGGCGGTTGGTTTATTCCGATGGCGTAATTGGCCCAAAATAGAAAAGACAAGAGAATGCAACAAACTTGCGACCTTATTCGTCGATGACTATAAAACGGACGTGCTAGCTCCGGCGGCTAGCCGCCCGCCCGAATCGCCGCGAAGCTCGACCGGTTGGCAGCCTTGCCGCCTGGTTCGCTTCGCCCCGCCCAACCTTCCGCCGGAGCCGCTCCCGCAGGTCCTCGACCGCACGGGAGCCGGAGCGAGCCGCCCGTGTGGAAGATCGCTCGACGCGACGCGTCCGATCGGAGTCTGCGTCCGTCACTGCGCGCCTCGAGCGGCGCCCGATCTGGCAAATTGCCGTTCTCGATCGGCGGTCGACTCGCAAGAATCTCTTACCGCCTAGAATCCCCTAGCAACCCGTCGGTCGCTGGAGAGAAACAGGCGTTGATTCGGCCGAAACCCGGTAACCGATGTGCAACGCATGGGCAGGCGCCGGTTGCGGGTGCAGGCGATTGTGCGGCAAGTGAGAAACTTGCGGACGAACCCAGCGCTTGCGGTTGTAGCAGCGCGGAACAGGGACCGGGCAATCAGTAAAAACCAGGGCGCGAAAATCGCGACCTTTTGGAAACGATGAACATCACCGAGAATTGGCCCGACGCCCAAAACGCGGCGTTTGTCGAAGAGCTCTTCCAGCAATACCTGGCCGACCCCCAAGCCGTGAGCGAGGCGTGGCGCGCCTACTTCGCGAACTGGCCGAAGGCGTCGGGAAATGGCAACGGGCACGCGGCTTCGTATGCCGCCACCACTGCCGTCCTGCCCGCTCCCTCCCGGACCGCCGAAACACCGGGGGCGAGCATTCCTGGCCCGTCTGCCAACGGCGATGCCAAGCTAGCGGCCGACTTGAGCATGGCCGTCCTGCAGGACCGCGTCGACCAGATGGTCCGCGCCTACCGCATTCGCGGGCACCTGAGCGCGAACATCGACCCCTTGGGTCTTGCCCGGGTCCCCCAATCGGAGCTCGACCCGGATTTCTACCAGTTCACCGAAGGTGATCTCGATCGGCAGTTTTCCACGCGGACCATCGAAGGGGCCAGCGTCCGCACGCTGCGTGGCATTGTCGAGCACCTGCGGCAGACCTATTGCCGTTCGATCGGCGTGCAGTTCATGCACATCGACGACTACCGGGTCCGGCACTGGCTGCAAATCCGCATGGAAGGCACCGCGAACCGCCTGCCGCTGTCGCGCGAAGATCAGCTCCGCGTGCTCAAGCGGCTGACGGATGCCGCCATCTTTGAAGAATTCATCCAGAAGAAGTACGTCGGTGCCAAGCGGTTCTCTCTCGAGGGCGCCGAGACGTTGATTCCCGCGCTCGACATGGCCATCGAGAGCGCCGGCGCCCAGGGGATCGAATCGGTCATCCTGGCGATGGCGCACCGCGGGCGCCTGAACGTGCTGGCGAACATCATGGGCAAGAGCCCCAACGCCATCTTCCGCGAATTCGACGACCCCGATCCCGAACTGCATCTTGGCCGGGGCGACGTCAAGTATCACCTCGGCTACAGCAACGACTGGGTGACGGCTTCCGGTCGGACGGTGCACCTGTCGCTGTGCTTCAACCCCAGCCACTTGGAATTCGTCAACCCGGTGGCCCTGGGCCGGATGCGGGCCAAGCAAGACCAGGTAGGCGATCCGAAATGTGAACGCGGCCTGACGATCCTGATCCACGGCGACGCCGCGTTCGCCGGCGAAGGGATCGTGGCCGAGACACTCAATCTCAGCCAGCTGCCCGGCTATTCGGCCGGCGGCGCGCTGCACATCATCCTGAACAACCAGATCGGGTTCACCACGACCCCGGCCGAAGCGCGGTCGAACACCTACTGCACCGACGTGGCAAAGATGCTGCAAATCCCCATCTTTCACGTCAACGGGGAAGACCCCGAAGCGGTGGCCCAGTGCGTGCAGTTGGCGCTCGACTTCCGCATGATGTTCCACCGCGACGTGGTCATCGACATGTACTGCTATCGCCGCTACGGCCACAACGAGGGCGACGAACCGGCCTTCACGCAGCCGATGCTCTACCGCGCGATCGAGAACCGCAAGTCGGTCCGCGAGGGGTATCTCGAGCACCTCCTGAGCCACGGCGAGGTCACGCGCGAAGAGGCCGACCAGATCGCCGAGCAGCAGCGATCGAACCTCGTGCGCGAGTTGTCCGTCGCCCGTAGCGAGAGTTACCTGCGCCGCCCGGAAATCCCCAGCGGCATCTGGAGCGAGTATCACGGCGGCCCGGATCATTTGTCCGAGGAAGTCACGACCGGCACCTCCCGACAACGGCTGGCCGGTCTGCTGCAGCGCCTGACCCAGCTGCCGGCCGATTTTCATCCGCATCCGAAGATCGTCCGCTGGCTCAAGGCCCGCGCCGACATGGCCGCCGATTTGCAGCCGCTCGATTGGTCGGCGGCCGAGGCCCTGGCCCTGGCGACGTTGCTGACCGAAGGGCATCGCGTGCGGCTCAGCGGGCAGGATTCGCAGCGCGGCACCTTCAGCCATCGGCACGCCGTGCTGCACGACGTGCAAGACGGGCACACGTACATGCCGCTGCGACACCTGGCTCCGGACCAGGCCCCCATTCAGATCTACAACAGCCCGTTGTCGGAAACCGCCGTGTTGGGCTTCGATTACGGCTACAGCCTGGATTGCCCTTCGGGGTTGGTGATGTGGGAGGCGCAGTTCGGCGACTTCTCCAACGTCGCCCAGGTGATCATCGACCAGTTCATCGCCAGTGCCGAGGACAAATGGCGCCGGCTAAGCGGGCTGGTGCTGTTGCTGCCGCACGGCTTCGAGGGGATGGGCCCCGAGCACTCGAGCGCCCGCATGGAGCGGTTCCTGGCGCTCGCTGCCGAGGACAACCTGCAGATTGTCAACTGCACGACGCCGGCCCAACTTTTCCACTGCCTGCGCCGGCAATTGCTCCGACCGTGGCGCAAGCCGCTGGTGCTGTTCACGCCCAAGAGCCTGTTGCGTCATCCGCAATGCATCTCGACGCTGGACGAGCTGGCCGCCGGCCACTTCCAGCGGATCATCCCAGACCTCACTGTTACGCCACAGAACGCGAGCCGCGTGCTGCTCTGCTCCGGCAAGGTGTTTTACGATCTACATGCGGCGCGCGATGCGCTGAAGCGCAACGACGATGTAGCGATCATCCGCGTCGAACAATTGTATCCGCTCCGGGAGGAGACCCTGTCCGAGGCGCTGCACGCCTACCCGGCCGGGACGCCCGTCTATTGGGTGCAGGAAGAGCCTGCCAACATGGGCGCGTGGCGGCACATGCGGGTACAATTCGGTGAAACGCTGATCGATCGCTTTCCCTTCGACGTCGTGGCCCGCAAGGCATCGGCCAGCCCGGCGACAGGCTCGGCGAACAGCCACAAGCTCGAACAGGAACAATTGCTGGCACGTGCGTTTGGCGTGAAGTCGCTGCGCAGCGACGCACCCGAACCGGTCACGGCCCGCGCGTAGTTTTGGCCCTTTCGTCCGCCACGCCATCCCTGCCCAAGTCCGGCCGTCACGGCCCTTGGGCTTTGAGCCCACAAGGAAGTCCCAGTCGTGCGCTTTGAACTCCAGGTTCCGACCGTCGGGGAATCGGTAACCGAGGCCATGATCGGCAAATGGCTCAAACAACCGGGCGAAGCAATTCGCCGCGATGAACCGCTGGTGGAAATCGAATCGGAGAAGGCGACAGTCGAAATCAACGCGCCGGCCGACGGCGTGCTCGCGGAGATCGTCAAGCAAACCGGCGAGATGGCCACGATCGGCGAGGTGGTCGGCTATATGGACGATGCCGCCGTGCCGCAGGCCGTGGCGTCGAGCGCCCCGGCCGCGGCCAGTACGGCTGGCAACGCCACGGCTGCTCCGCCGAAGCCGGCTGCGGCGGCGCCCGTCGCACCCGCGCCAACCGCAAGCGAGCCGCGCGTCATGCCGGCGGCCCGACGGGCCTTGGCCGAAAATCATCTCACGCCGGCCCAGGTCACGCCGACCGGGCCTGGCGGGCGGCTCTTGAAAGAAGACGTGCAGCGACAGGTGGCACAAGCGCCCGCAGCCCCGCCGGTCCCGGCCAAGGCGCCGCCCGCTCCCGTCGCCAAAGCGGCACCTGCCCCGGCGCCGGTCGTGAGCGACGGCGCCCAGCGCGGCGAGCGCGTCGTGCCGATGACGCCGATTCGCCGTTACATCGCCGGCCGGCTCGTCGAGGCGCAGCAGACGGCGGCGCTGCTGACCACCTTCAACGAAGTCGACATGACCGAGGTCATGGAGCTGCGGAAAAAATACCGCGACGGCTTCGAGCAGAAGCACGGCGTCAAGCTGGGCTTTATGTCGTTCTTCGTCAAGGCCGTGGTCGAGGCCTTGCGGGCCACGCCGCAGGTCAATGCCGAGGTGCGCGGCGACGCGATCGTGTACCACGACTATTACGACATCGGCATCGCCGTCGGCAGCGGCAAAGGGCTTGTCGTGCCGATCCTGCGCAGCGCCGAACACCTGGGGTTTGCCGAGATCGAAAAGAAGATCGCCGATTTCGGGGCCCGCGCCGCCAAGAACAAGATCGAGATGGAAGAGCTGCGCGGTGGCACGTTTACCATCAGCAACGGCGGCGTTTACGGGTCGCTGCTGTCGACGCCTATCGTCAATCCGCCGCAAAGCGGCATTCTCGGCTTGCACGCCATTCAAGAACGGCCCGTGGCCCGCGAGGGGCAGGTCGTGATTCGGCCGATGATGTACGTCGCGCTGACGTACGACCACCGGATCGTCGACGGCCGCGAGGCCGTGACGTTCCTCAAGCACATCAAGTCGCTGATGGAAGAGCCGTCGCGGCTGCTCTTGGAAATCTAATCGCGCGGCACGGCGCCGCCGTGCCCGCGCAACGTCAGCGAGACCCGGCATGGACGTGCGTGAATACGATTTGATCGTGATCGGCGGTGGGCCCGGCGGCTATACCGCGGCCATCCGCGGCGCGCAACTGGGGTTGCGCGTCGCGTGCATCGAGGCCGAGCGGTCGCTCGGCGGCACCTGCTTGCGCATCGGCTGCATCCCCAGCAAGGCGCTGCTCGAGTCGAGCGAGTTGTTCCGCGCGACGCGCGATGAATACGCCGCGCACGGCATCACCGCCGAGCACGTCCGGATCGACCTGGCCACGATGCTGGCCCGCAAGGACAAGACCGTTAAACAACTTGGTGGCGGGATCGACCACCTGTTCAAGAAGAACAAAGTCGATCGCCTGCTGGGGACGGGGCGGCTGGCCGGCGCCGGCCGCGTCAGCGTCGCCACGACCGAGGGCCCGATCGAGCTGGCCAGCTCGCGGATCCTGATCGCCACCGGCAGCGTACCCGCCACGCTCCCCGGCGTCGCCTTCGACGGCGATCGCATCGGCACGAGCACCGAGGCGCTGACCTATTCCGAGGTCCCGAAGCACCTCATCGTGATCGGCGCCGGCGCGATCGGCCTGGAATTGGGATCGGTCTGGCGGCGGTTGGGTGCCAAGGTCACGGTGCTCGAATACCTCGACCGCATCCTGCCGGAAATGGATGCCGAAATCGCCGCCGAGGCGCGCCGCATCTTTGCCCGCCAGGGGCTCGAATTCCAACTCGGCTGTCGCGTAACCGGTGCTCAAGTCGAGGGGCCAGAGGCCGTCGTCGCCGTCGAAGGCCGTGAACCCGTCCGCGGCGACCGGGTCCTCGTCGCCGTCGGTCGCAAGCCGTTCACCGGCGGGCTCGGGCTGGAGACCGTCGGCATCGCGCTCGATCCGCGTGGCCGAATCCCCGTCGACGAGCATTTTCAGACCACGGTCGCCGGCGTTTGGGCGATTGGTGACGTGATCCGCGGCCCGATGCTGGCCCACAAGGCAGAAGAAGAAGGGCTCGCCTGCGTCGAATCGATGGTCACGGGCTACGGGCACATCAATTACGACGCCATCCCGAGCATCGTCTACACCCAGCCCGAAGTGGCCGCCGTCGGGCGAAGTGAAGAGCAGCTCCAGAAAGACGGAGTCGCGTATAAGAAGGGGGCCTTTCCTTTCCTGGCCAATGGACGCGCGCTGGCGATCGGTCATGCCGAGGGGCGCGTCAAAGTGCTTGCCGACGCCCAAACCGATCGCATTCTCGGCGTGCACATCGTTGGCCCCCATGCCGGTGACCTGATCGCCGAAGCCGCCGTGGCGATCGAATTTGCCGCGACGAGCGAAGACCTGGCCCGCTCGACGCACGCCCATCCGACGCTCGCCGAATGCCTGAAAGAAGCGGCCGCGGCCGTCAGCGGCCGGGCCATTCATGCGTGAGGTCAGGCGGCCGCGATGAACACCGCAAACATCGCCAGCCAGACGACGTCGAGAAAGTGCCAGTACATCACGCAATGCTTAACGCCCAGGTGGGCCTCGTGATCGTACTGCCCCCGTAGCCCGCGCACGGTGACGACGGCCAACGGAATGATGCCCAGCATCACATGCGCCGCGTGAACCGCGATCAAAGCCCAGGCAATTCCATAAATGCCGTAGGTCTGTTTCAGCCCGGCCGCAGTGACGTGGCCTTCGAGCAGTTGCGGCAGGCTGATGGCCTGCGCGATCAGAAACCCCAGGGCGAGCACCCCGGTGGCGATCAAGGCTCCCTGGAAGCGCTGCTGGTTCTCGCGGCGGATGCTCCGCAGCGCGACGTGGAGCGTTCCGCTGCAGGCGAGCAGCAGGCCCGTGCTTACCCAGAGCCCCTTGGGAAAAGCAACGCTGCCGGGCGGTGGACTCGAGGGTCTCCCCCGGATGATCGCGTAGGCCACGATCGCTCCGAAGAAGAACATCGCCAGCGAAGCCAGCAGCAGCCACATGCCCATCGTTTGGGCCCGCGGCGGCAGCCATTGGCGTTGCTCGGGGTGTTCATAGCCGTAGCTGAGAAAGGCCATAGCAGACCGCAAATTCTTGAATTCGATCACCGGGAATGGAGCGGGTAAATCGTAGCCCAACGTGCTGCTGACGTTGAGGCCCCCGGCACCCCGGTCAAACTGTCGCGACACAATTCATGGTGCCCTGAATCCAGCGATCGTTAGGTGGCTATTCTTTCACGTCTTTCTCATTTGGCTACGACCATTTGAGGAAAGATTCAGCCTGCCCGATTGAACCAATTTGTGCCGAACGGCGTAAGATGCTTCGAAAGGTTTGTCGCCGGGGGGACACCTTTGCCGCGGCCGATTGCCAGGCGCTCTTGCCCGTGCTCGGTGCGGTTTCTCAACGTCGTGAGTAACTACGCTATGCGTCGTCCACGTCCGGAGGGCTACTTGCCCTCGCCTGAGGAAATTCGCGGAGCTTGCCGCCAAATTCGTGCATCGTGGAGCGAGAACGAGCGGCGTCGCCGCTCGGCGTGGAACGAACCCGCTGCTTGGCGGGTGCCCGTCGTGCATGTTCCATCGGCGCTGTCCACCGAGACGCGCGAGTCGTAACGGCTCGCGCTCGCTGCAATCACCCGTTCGCGCAGAGACGGCCGTGTCTAACATGTGCTGAGGCGGCTTGCGGATGCGTCTCGCCGGCCGCTCATGCCAGGGAATACCCGACACGGTATTCGGCTCGCAGCAACCGGTCGGCCTCGGGACAGTCTTTCACCTTTCCTGCCCCGGCGTCGTATTCGATGCCGCGGCCGAGGCGCAGGGCAACATTGCCCAGTAGCATGGCCTCGGTCAATCGGCCCGAGTAGCCGAAATGCGATTGGGTCGGCGGCCCGCCTTTGCAGGCCATCAACCACTCGAGGTGGTGCTCCTCGGTGCGTGGCAGCGTCGGCGCCGGCGGTTGATAGCCCTGAAATCGATCTTCGGGCAACAACTTCACTTCGACGCCGTAGGGATCGACCACCAACATCGTACCCAGCGAACCGATGATCAGCGTGCCGTTGTCGGCCAGCGAGGCTACGCCGGGCGCTAGTTCGACGGGCGGCTTTCTCTTGCCGTCGTACCAGGTAAACCGCACAGGCGGGGCGGGGCCCCTGGCCGGGAACTGGTAACGGATCACGCTCCATGACGGGGCCGTCTCGTCGTTCACCGGCGAACTCTCGGCCTCGACGGTCGTCGGCAGCTCCAGGTCGAGCGCCCAGTAGGCCATATCGAAGACGTGACAGGCCATGTCGCCCAGGGCCCCCGTGCCAAAGTCCCACCAGCCGCGCCAGCGGAACGGTGCGTAGCACTCGTGGTACGGCCGCGCGGGAGCAGGCCCCAGCCACAAGTCCCAGTTCAAATGAGCGGGCACGGGCTGCGACTCCGCCGGTCGGGCGATACCCTGCGGCCAGATGGGCCGATCCGTCCACGAATGCACTTCGGTCACGTCGCCCAAAACGCCCGAGCGAAGGATTTCGACCGATTGCCGGGCGCCGGACATGCCGTGCCCTTGGTTACCCATCTGGGTCGAGACTTTGGCAGCGGCCGCCTTCTGCTGGAGGTAGCGTGCCTCGTGAACGGTATGCGTTAGCGGCTTTTCGCAATAGACGTGCAGCCCTCGGTCGAGCGCCATCGCCGCGACGAGCGCATGCACGTGGTCGGGGGTGCTGATGACGACGCCGTCGAGCGATTTTTCCGCATCGAACAGCTTGCGGAAATCGGCATAGCGCGCTGCCTGAGGAAAACGTTCAAACGCAGCCGCGGCGCTCTTCGTATCGACGTCGCACAGGGCCACGATGTTCTCACTTTGCACGGCCTGCCAGTTCGAGGCCCCGCGCCCGCCGGCCCCCACGATGGCCAGGTTCAGCTTGTCGCTGGGCGATCGAGCCGCGGCGCGCTGGGCGCGACCGAGCGTCCACGCGGCCGTCCCGGCGGCCACCGATTGCGTCAGGAATTCGCGCCGGTCGAATCGCTTGCTCATCTTGCTTGGATTCCTTGTGGGACACTCGGCCGCAGCCCTTGCGCTGCCGCGCCATGATAACGACCCCTTGCGCCCGAAACTGCGCCCGCCTCTGCCGGCCGGCGCAGGCACCAACGGGACTGGTCGCTACGCCGCCCGTGGGGTACGGTGAGCGTTTCGTCGAGGACCGATTCACCCCAAGGGTTTCGTGGCCGCAATGAGCCGAATCCTGCTAGCCTTTCGAGCCTTTTTTGCCGTGCTGTTCGATGCCGGCGCGGCGCGGGCCGTGAGCGAAGCGCTCGCCCGTGGCGCCGTCTCAACGGCGGCGCCCCCCGCGGCCTCGCCCGAGCCGCCGCAGGCCCCGGCCGCCACGCGTCCTGCACCCAAGCCCGTTCGGAGTGACGCCTTGAGCCTGCTCGCTGCGCTGCAGCGCGAGGGCCGGCTGTTGGACTTCCTCAAGGAGCCCATCGCCGGGTACAGCGACGCCCAGATCGGCGCAGCGGTTCGCGAAGTGCACCGAGGCTGCGCCGGCGTCGTCGAGCGGTTTTTTGATCCGCGGCCGATCGTCGATCAGCCCGAGGGCGCGTCGATCAGCCTGCCTGCTCCACTCGATGCCGCGCGGTTTCATCTGGTGGGCAATGCCGCCGGACAGGCCAGCGGGGGCCTGCTGCGACATCACGGCTGGGAAGCCGCTCGCTGCGAGTTGCCCCAATGGACGGGCGCTGCCGACGCCGCCCGGCTGATTGCCCCGGCAGAAGTCGAATGCCGCTAGTCACGGACGATCTTACACGCTGAGCGCACGCGAACGATGACCGCCAAGTTTGTACTCGGCATCGACCTGGGCACCACGAACTCGGTGCTGGCCTACACGCCCCTGGACGAGGACAGCCCGGCTGCGCCACGGTTGTTTTCGGTCCCCCAATTGGTATCGGCCTCGACCGTCGAGTCGGCCACGTCGCTGGCGTCGTTCTTGTACCTGGCCACGGAAAGCGAAACAGCCGCCGGCGCATTCGACCTGCCTTGGGCGCGTGGCTGCCGGGAAGCAATCGGCGAAGTCGCCCGGCGCCAAGCTGCGGAGAATCCCACGCGCACGGTGGCCGCGGCGAAGAGCTGGCTGGCGCATGCCGCGGTCGATCGCCGCGCGGCGATCCTGCCTCCCGGCGCGCCGCCGGAAGTGACGAAGATCTCGCCGCTCGAGGCGTCGACGGCATACCTGGCCCATCTGGTCGCCGCCTGGAATCAGGCCCATCCCGATGCCCCCGCCGCCGATCAGCAGGTGGTGCTCACAGTGCCCGCCTCGTTCGACGCCAGCGCTCGCGAGCTGACTCGTGAAGCGGCGCTGGCCGCGGGTTTGCCGCAGGGCCTCGTGTTGCTCGAAGAACCGCAGGCCGCGGTTTACGCCTGGCTGGCCGCGCGCGGCGATGCCTGGCGCCGGCAGCTTCAGCCGGGCGATACGCTCCTGGTTTGCGACGTTGGCGGCGGCACGACCGACTTCACACTGATCGGCGCCAAAGATGTTGGCGGCGAGTTGCAGCTCGAGCGATTGGCCGTCGGCAACCATATCCTTGTCGGCGGCGACAACATGGACCTCACGCTCGCGCACCGGCTCGCCACCGCGTTTGGTGAGCGCGGCGTGCAGCTCGATCCCTGGCAATCGGTCGCGCTCTGGCATGCCTGCCGCACGGCCAAGGAGTCGCTCTTGGCTCCGGGCGGACCCGAGCAGCACCCGGTCAGCATCCTGGGACGGGGTAGCCGGCTGATCGGTGGGACGATCTCCGTCGACCTCCGACGTGAAGACGCTCTGGCCACTTTGCTCGATGGTTTCTTTCCTTCGTGTGCCGCCAGCGCGAAGCCCGCGCGGCGCGGCGCCTCGGGCTTTCGAGAGTTGGGGCTGCCCTATGAGGCCGACGTCGCCGTCACGCGCCATCTGGCCGCGTTCCTCGGCGCGCAAGGTTCGCCGGAACGCCCGCTCCAGCCGACCCACGTCCTATTCAACGGCGGCGTGTTCCGGGCCGAGGTCTTTCGGCAGCGGCTGCTCGATGTGTTGGGCGGCTGGTTCGGCGGTCAGCAGCCCGACGTGCTGGAAGGCAACGACGATTTCGATCATGCCGTAGCGCTCGGCGCCGCCTACTACGGTCTGGCCAAGCAAGGTCGCGGCGTGCGCATTCGTGGCGGCGCGCCGCGCTCGTATTACCTGGGCATGGAGTCCGCCGGATTGGCGATCCCCGGCGTGGCTCGTCCGCTGCGCGCCTTGTGCGTGGTGCCGTTCGGCATGGAAGAGGGGACCGAAGTCGATGTGCCCAGCGACGACATTGGCCTGGTCGTTGGCGAACCGGCCCATTTTCGGTTTTTCGCCTCGGCAACGCGCAAACACGATCGCCCCGGCGATGTCTTGGCGCGTTGGACCGAAGACGAGCTGCAAGAAACGGCCCCGCTCGAAACCAGCCTGGCTGCCACGCCCGCTGCGCCTCAAGGTTACGTGCCCGTGCGGTTTCAAGCGCGCCTGACCGAGTTGGGGGTGCTGGAGCTGTGGTGCGTGAGCACCACTTCGAGCGATCGCTGGAAGCTCGAATTCAGCGTCCGCGAGGATGGCGGAGCCGGCTGAGATGAGCGCCTCGACTGTAGCCCAGCCGGCCAGCCGTTATGTCGTCGGCATCGATCTGGGCACGACCAATTCGGCGGTCGGGTTCGTCGACACGCACGATTCGCCGTGGCGCGTGCAAACCTTGGCCGTCGAGCAACTGACGGCCTTCGGGCAGGTCGAGGCGCGCGAAACGCTCCCTTCGTTTCACTACGAAGCGACCGAGGCCGAATCGGCGGCCGACGCCTTTCGGTTGCCTTGGTCGGGTCCAGGGCGACGGTTCTCCGTCGGCACTCTGGCACGCGACCATGGCGCGAGCGCGCCCGGCCGCACGATTGCCTCGGCCAAGAGCTGGCTTTGCCACGGCGGAGTCGACCGCACCGCCGCGCTGTTGCCCTGGCATGCCGATCCCGACGTCCAGCGTCTGTCACCGCTCGAGGCCAGCAGCCGCTACCTGGGACATTTGCGCGACGCGTGGAACCATCGCCATCCTGATGATCCGCTCGAAGCGCAAGACGTCGTCGTCACGCTGCCGGCCTCGTTCGACGAAATCGCGCGCGAACTGACGGTCCGCGCCGCAAGGCAAGCCGGCTTGCCCCGGATCGTGCTGATCGAGGAGCCTCAGGCAGCGTTCTACGCCTGGATCGACACCCACGGCGCGACCTGGGACCATGTCGTCGCTCCCGGCCAGAAGATTTTGGTCTGCGACATCGGCGGCGGCACGACCGACTTCACGTTGATCCGCGTCCGCGCGGGCGACGAAGGCCGCGTCCGATTTCATCGCGTTGCCGTCGGCGAACATCTGCTCTTGGGCGGCGACAATTGCGACCTGGCCCTGGCGCACGCGATCGAGCCGCGCTTGACCGGCGGCGGACGACTCGAACCCCGGCATTGGGACGTCCTCGTGCGGACGTGCCGACACGTCAAAGAGACGCTCTTGACGGCCAATGCCCCCGAGTCGATGGGCGTACACCTGGCCGGCGGCGGCGCGCGCCTGATCGGCGGTGGGCTCCAGACCGAGATTCAACGCGCCGAGGTCGAAGAACTGCTCGTCCAGGGGTTCTTGCCGAATGTCGCATTGGATGATCGGCCGGTTCCGCGCCGCTCGGGCTTCCAGGAGCTAGGCCTGCCGTTTGCCGCCGATGCGGCCATCACTCGCTATCTGGCGGCCTTTCTGTCGACGCATCGTCACGCCGGCGACCTGCCGGACGATGCTCAGGCGGCGCACGACCCGGCCCGTCCCGATGCCGTGCTATTCAACGGCGGATTCTTCAACTCGCCGTTGCTCGCCGCACGTCTGCTCGCGGTGGTCGAGAGTTGGTTCAACTCGCCTGGCTCGGCCACATGGAAACCGCTGGTGCTGCGCAACGAGCGTCTCGATCTGGCCGTGGCGCACGGCGCGGCATATTACGGCATGGTCCGCCGCGGGGAAGGGGTGCGCGTCACCGCCGGATTGGCGCGGACCTATTACGTCGGCGTCGCCGTGCCCGACGGCGATACCGCGAAGGCCGTATGCCTGCTTCCAGCCGGGACGGAAGAGGGGCACGACGTGCATCTCGCCGGCCAGCGATTCCAGCTTGCGCTCCGCCAGCCGGTCGAGTTCCCGCTGTTCGTTTCGAGCACCCGGCTCACCGACCCCAGCGGGCAGTTGATCGCCGTCGATCCCGAGCAGATGTTTGCCTTGCCGCCCATCCGTACGGTATTACACGCCGCGCGCCGGACGGGAGAGGCCGAACAGGTGGCCGTCGAATTGCACGCCAGGCTCAGCGAAATCGGCACGCTCGAGCTGGGCTGTCGACAGGTCGATTCGCCGCAATCTTGGCGGCTGGAATTCGACGTCCGCGCCGCAACGCAGACCGACAGGGAAGGGCATCAAGGCGCAGCCGAGGCTGCCGGCATCGTCGACGAGACGGTCGTTGCCGCGGGCCGTGAGGTGATCCGGGTGACGTTTGCCCCCACGGCGCACCAATCCGGCCCCAAGCCCGATGGGCTGGTGAAATCGCTCGAGGCAGCGACGGGCCTGTCGCGCCGCGATTGGCCGCCGTCGTTGCTGCGCAGTTTTTGGGACACCCTCATGCAGGTCGAAGCCGGGCGCCGCCAGAGTGCGGTCCACGAGGCACGTTGGCTGAACCTGCTGGGTTTCAGCCTGCGCCCCGGCTACGGCCTGGCGGTCGACGATTGGCGCGTCGCCCAGACCTGGAAGCTGTTTCAAGGCAAAAAGCTCTGGCACCCCGTAGCGTCCTGCCAGGTCGAGTGGTTAGTGCTCTGGCGGCGGCTCGCTGGTGGGCTCTCGGCCGGACAACAACTCGCGCTTGCCGAACCGCTGCTCGCCACGGTGCGTGCGGCGCCCAAGAACAGCGGTTCGACGAAGCGCTACGATCGGCGCGCTGCAGTGGCGGACGATTTGGAATTGTGGCGGCTGCTGGGGTCGCTCGAGTTGCTGGCCGTGCCGCTCAAAATCGATTTGGGCCGGCTGGCCGTCGCGCGCTTGACTACAAATCCTGCCACCGCGCAGCGCGATGCCCTGGCCTGGGTGCTCGGCCGGCTCGGTTCGCGCGTGCCGGTTTATGGCCCGCTGAATACGGTTGTGCCCGTCGAGACGACGCGCGCGTGGATCGACAAGCTCTTGGCACAAGACACCAGCGCCAGGCCTGTCCAATTGGCGCTCGTCTTGCTTGCTCGCCGGACGGGCGATCGCTATCGCGACGTCGACGACGCGCTGCGGAAATCGGTGCTCAAGGCCTTGCAGGCCGCCGCAGCCAATGAACACTTTCTGACCCTGGTGCGCGAAGGAGGCGACCTTCAGGGCGAAGAACATGGGCTCGTCTTCGGCGAGAGCCTACCGGCCGGTCTGCGCATCGGCTGAAGTCGCTGCGCGGTGCGACTATGCTATGCTCGTTGTCCCGCCCTGAGATCGCCCACCTTCGGTTCAAACGGCCTCCCATGAAATTCGCCCTCGCCTGGTTTGCAATTGCCCTCTCCGTTTCGCTGGCACCGGCCGCGCCGGCCGACACCTACCTCGCATGGACGGTGGAACCGACCACGGCCAAGGCACCCGAGGGACAGGGCACCCGGCTCGCAGCCAGCGACTGGCAACCTTTGGCCGCAGCCGAACCGCTGGCACCCTATGCCGAAATGACGTCCGGCGTTCGTGCGGCCGACGGCAGCCTGTGGATCGGGACCCCGCGGGGGTTGATGTACCTGGCCGCGGGAGCGCCCCGCTGGCGGCTGTTCCATTCGCGCTGCTGGCTGCCGGACGATCGCATCGAGCGCGTGTCGGTCGTCGCGGGCTCGGCGACGATGCCCTGGGACCTCTACGTTCAGACGGCGCAGGGTGCCGTGCGCTTGGCGCAACGGCCGACTTCGCTGGCCGACAAGATGGCGCGGTATCTCGAACAGTTGCGCAAGCATCACGTGCGCGAAGGCTTGATCACCGAGATCGTGCTCAGCGAACCGGGCAATCTAGCCAGCAGCGCCGTGCAGCCCGACAACGACAACGACGGGCTCTGGACGAGTCTGTACGTCGCGGCCGAATCATATCGGTTTGCCACGACGGGCGATCCCGACGCACGCCGCAACGCGCAACAATCCCTCGCGGCGCTGATGCGGCTCGAATCGATCACCGGCATTCCAGGCTTTGCTGCCCGCAGCTTCGTGCCGATCTCGATCGACAAATCGCACGGCCCCGGCGAGTGGCATCGCTCGGCCGACGGGCACTATTGGTGGAAGGGCGACACGTCGAGCGACGAGCTGGACGGTCACTATTATGCCTATGCGATCTACCACGACCTCGTGGCCGACGCGCAGGAACGGCAGCAGATTGCCGGCGTCGTCGGACGCATCACCGATCACATCCTCGATCACGGCTACTACTACGTCGGCCCGCCCGGCAAGCCGACCACTTGGGGCGTCTGGGCGCCCGAGAAGTTGAACCGCGATCTGGAGTGGATCGGCGACCGCGGGCTCAATTCGCTGGAGATCCTGTCGCAC
This sequence comes from Pirellulales bacterium, assembly GCA_019694435.1. Lineage (NCBI taxonomy): Bacteria > Pseudomonadati > Planctomycetota > Planctomycetia > Pirellulales > Pirellulales bacterium. Next base: position 19,871 of record JAIBBZ010000036.1, on the reverse strand, counting down.
TTGAAGGTGGCCGAGCACGTCACCGGCAAGGCACGCTACACTGACGCCGCGCGCGAGCTCGCCGAAAAACACGCCTACGACATCAACACGGTCGAGCAGAAGGTCATCTGGCCGCCGGAAGCCGTCAATCACAGCGACGACGAGCTGGCCTTTATCTCGTATCACCCGTTGCTGATGTACGAGCGCGACGAGCGGCTGCGGCACATCTATATGACCAGCCTCCGCCGCTCGTGGCAGATCGAGCGGCCCGAGGAAAGCCCGTTGTTCAACTACATCTATGCAGCGGCTCGACAAGCCAACCGCTGGACCGATCCGCTGAAGCGCCCGGACAAGGCCATCCTCGAACCGGCCGCCTACGACGGCGAAGCGTGCTTGCGCTGGTTCCAGGAGATTCCCGAAAACCTGTTCAACTGGTCGGTCGAGAACAGCCAGCGGCGCGACCTGGGCAACGTGGCCAGGAATCGATTCGACGAGCCGCGCAGCTTGCAGGTCTTGCCGATCAGCGAGCGGCGATTAATGCGTTGGAACGGCGATCCCTACAGCCTCGACAGCGGCGGCGACGGCCGCGTCCGCGAAGACGGCACCTTCATCCTCTTGCCCTACTGGATGGGGCGCTACCATCGATTCCTTGAGTAGCGTGTCCGAAACCCAGGTTCGCCAGGTCGATCCGATTGCTCCCGAGCCGGGGGAAATTGCGCAGGCGGCGGCGATCGTCGAACGTGGTGGACTCGTCGCATTTCCCACGGAAACGGTCTATGGACTGGGGGCCGACGCCACCGCGGCCGATGCCGTCGCGCGGATCTTTGCCGCCAAGGGACGTCCAGATGCGAACCCGTTGATCGTGCACGTGCTCGATGCGTCGGGCGCACGGCAGCTCGTCGCCGAATGGCCCTCGCGCGCCGAGCGATTGGCGCAGGCTTTCTGGCCGGGGCCGCTAACCCTGGTGCTGCCGAAGAACGATCGCATTCCCGCCGTGGTCACGGCCGGCGGTTCGACCGTCGGTCTTCGCTGCCCGACGCACCCGGTGGCTCGGGCACTGCTCGCGGCGGCGCGGTGCCCGATCGCCGCGCCGAGTGCGAATCTGTCGAATCGCTTGTCGGCCACGCGCGCCGAGCACGTACTCAACCAATTGGCCGGTCGCGTCGACCTGATTCTCGACGGCGGCGCTACGCCCGGCGGTCTCGAATCGACGGTCGTCGATCTGACCACCACGCCACCGCGCGTATTAAGGCCCGGATCGATCCTGGCCGAGGAGATTGCCGCGGTCTTGGGCGAACCGGTCGCAGCCGCCGGCGCGGCGCCAAACGTCTCCCAGCCACTGCGTTCGCCTGGGCAATTGGCGCGGCACTACGCGCCGCGCACTCCCCTGGTCTGCATCGCAGGGAGCGGCCAGTCGGCGGTGCATGCCGACAGCGCCGCCGGCCGACGCGTGGGTTGGCTCCCCTGGCAGGCCACGCCAGTCGAAGCGCCAGAGCATTGCGTTGTGCGCTCGTTGCCCACCGACCCGCGCGGCTATGCCGCGGGGCTCTATGCCGCGCTGCATGAGTTGGACGACGCCGAGGTATCGACCATTTACGTCGAGCTTCCGCCCGACGAGCCGGCGTGGGCCGCGGTCCGCGACCGATTGACGCGGGCCGCCGCCAAGCCCTAGCCATCTCGCCTGGGGCCGCGGTTCATGCCCCCCGATCGTCGAAGCCCTTTGGATGCGTGCGGTGCCAGTTCCAGGCCGTCGCGCAGATCGCCTCGAGATCGGTGTATTCCGGCTGCCAACCCAGCACGCACTGTGCGCGGCGAATATCCGCGTACAGCACCGGCGGATCGCCCTCGCGGCGCGGGCCGATTTCCTCGGCGATGGCTCGGCCGGTCGCGCGGCGGCACGCTTCGATCACTTCGCGCACGCTGTGGCCGCACCCCGACCCGAGATTGCACGCCTGGAAGTCCCCGGGCCGCAGCCGATCGAGGGCCGCGGCATGCGCCCGGGCCAGGTCGTCGACATGCACATAATCGCGCACGCAGGTCCCGTCGGGCGTGGGATAGTCGTCGCCAAATACCGTGATCCGCGGACGTTGGCCGAGGGCCACTTGCAAGACCAGCGGAATCAAATGCGTTTCCGGGTCGTGATCTTCGCCCAAGTCGCCGGCCGGCGTGGCGCCCGCGGCATTGAAATAGCGCAGCGCAAAGGCCGCCCAACCGTCGCGACGGCACCGCTCTTCGAGCAACCGTTCGACGGCCAGTTTCGTCGCGCCGTAAGGATTGATCGGCCGCTGCGGAGTGTCTTCGGAAATCGGCATCTGCTCCGGCGCGCCATAGGTGGCCGTGGTGCTCGAAAAGACGATCTGCCGCACACCGACCGACTCCATGGCCTCGAACATCACGGCCGAGGCATGCAGATTCTTGCGCTCGTAAAAATCGGGGCGCGCCATCGATTCGCCGACTAGCGCCACGCCGGCAAAATGCAGCACCGCGTCGATGCGGCGCTCGCGCAAAACGCGCTCGATCGACGCGCGGTCGCCGACCTCACCCTCGATCAGGCGTCCCCGCGGCACGGCCGCACGATGGCCGCGCAGGCAATCGTCGTAGATCCAGATCTCGTGTCCCCCGCGCGCGAGCAGGCGTACCGCATGGCTGCCAATGTATCCGCTGCCCCCGGTGACGAGAAGATTCACAACATCGCTCCCGGCTGGCGGCGCGAACAGGGCAGGGGCCTCAGTCGCACCCTGCAAAGGGCCGATTGGTCTGCAGGCACTCGCAGAGCTCACCATACACTGCTTGGAGCCGCGCGCGCGAAGGATTCGAACCGGTGGCAGCGAGGATGCGCCGCGCCAGGGGGCCTTGCTCGAGCAGGACCGACAAAGGCACATCCCAGGCCGCGTTCCAGCCGGGCTGCCGCCGCAACTGCTCGACGATTTTCCGCCAGGCATCGCCGGCCGTCATACCGCCGGCAGCGTGAATGCCCAGCGTTTCCAGGTAGTCGCCTTCGTCGATGATCGCTGCGTCGGCCTGTATGATCGTTGCGCCGAGCAACGCGGCGAGCGGCTCGTGCGACCAGGCCTGCTGGCGGGCCAAAGGGCTGTTCACCTCCTCGACCAGCAGCCGTACCAGCCCGGCCGCGGCCCCGACGATCGCCAGATCCATGCACGGCGCCTCCTGCGCGTCGATCACGCGAATCTCGATCGTGTTGCGCTCGAACCGGGCGATCGCGCCGCGGCTGTTGAGCCATTCGTGCTGCAGAGTGCCTGCCGCGTCGTGCGGGGCAATCTCGCGGTACATCGGCGCGAAGATCTCCGCTTCGTAATCGGCCTGGCTGAACACGGCCTCGGGCACGATCGCGCCGGCGATCGAGGGGATCTTGCGGGCGTTGCCGCGATAGACCTCGAGCCGCTCGTCCAGGCGACCGGTCGCCTGACCGGCGACCAGCGGACTCGACGCCGCCAGGGCCGGCAGCAGCGGCAGCACCAGCCGCACAGCCGCGTGCAGCCGCGCGAACTCCGCGTCGTCGGCGAATGGCAAGTTCAAATGCACGCTCTGTAGGTTGGCCCAGCCGTGCCCACGGCAGTCGAAGATCCGGTCAAATGCGGCGAAGACCTCGTTGTATTCGTGCGGCCAGAGCCGCATTTCGCGCCACGGATCCATCCACGGATGCATCGCCGTGGGCATCAAGCGCCCGCCGAGCGTGGCCAGATGCGCGTTGATGCGCCGGACATGCTCGTGAAAGACCTGATCGAGACCGACGAGCGACCGGGACGGTTCGCTCGTCTTGAGCTCGATTACGTGCAGCGCCAGCTCGTTCGACCAGGCCAGCGCTCCAGCGTCATGTTCGGAGGTAATCTCCCCGGCCTCGGCAGCGATGACCCGATCGGTCGCCGGCAACACGTCGAGCGTGCGCGCATCGACCAGCATGTATTCGATTTCGACGCCGTAGGCCTCGAACAAGCCCAGCGTGCGCGTGGTCATGATTGTTTCCCTGCTTTGCGTTGTTCGATCCGCTGCAGAAACACGCGCATGATCCGCTCGTACAGCTCCTGGCCCAGGATGCGGTCTTCGACGCCCGCGTCGATGTTTGGATTGTCGTTGACCTCGATGACGCAGGCGCGGCGGCCAAGTTGCTTGACGTCGACGCCGTAGAGGCCGCTGCCGATCAGGTTGGCGGCGCGTTGCGCTGCCCGCAGCACCTGCGGCGGTACCTCGTCGAGCGGAAGTGTCTCACACTTGCCATAGCGCCGCCGCGCGCCGTCCTGCTGGGTGATCTGCCAGTGCTTCGGCACCATGTGGTATTTGCAGGCGTAGAGCAGTTGCCGGTCGAACACACCGATGCGCCAATCGAACGTCGTCGGCAGGAATTCCTGTGCGATGATCAGCTCGGACCGGGCCAACAACCCTTCGACTTCCGCGGCGAATTCGTCGGCGTTTTCGACCTTGAGCACTCCCTGCGAAAACGCCGAGTCGGGCTGTTTGAGCACACAGGGGAACCCCAGCTCTCGTCCGACCGCCTCGAGGTTTTCTTTGTGCAGCAGCACGGTGCGCGGAATCGGCACCTTGTGCCGCGACAGCAGCTCGGCGAGGTAGACCTTGTTCGTACACTTGAGGATCGACTCCGGGTCGTCGACGACGACGAGCCCTTCGATCGCGGCGCGGCGGGCGAAGCGGTACGTGTGATGATTGACAGCCGTGGTCTCGCGAATAAACAGCGCGTCGAACTCGGCGATCCGGGCATAGTCGTCTTGCGTCACCCGCTCCGGGTTCAGGCCGAGCGTCTCGGCCGCCTTGGCGAACCGCGCGAGCGCCCGCTCGTTCGAGGGCGCCAGTTCCTCCTCGGGATTCGCCAAGATGGCCAGCTCGTATTTCACAGGCACCCGCTTGCGCGACGCGGTGCGGCGCCCGGCAAAATAGGCCGCGGCCGACTCCTCGACAAAGTCTCGATGCTGCGGCGGAATATCGCCCACCGGGATCGGCCCGATCTGGCGCAACTGCCACTTGCCGTTGCGCACGAATTGCGCCCGGAGCAACGGCGCCTGGAACAGGTTGAACAGCTCCAGGCTCAGGCGGTTATAGCGCCGAGCGACGTTGCGGCCAAAGTACACGCTCAGAGTGAACTGTTCCGAGTGGACCGGCGCAAGGGCCTGCTGGATCAGCGATTCCAGATCTTCGGACACGAATCGCACGACGGTCTGCGATTTCATGTCCTGGATCGTGGTGATGTTCGGAACCGGCTTATGTCCCCGGGCCGTGGCCAGCAGCGTCACGTAATAGCCGATGCTCTGGTAGCGGTACGAACGGCAAAGGTTGAACAGCTTCACGCCCTTCAACTCGCCGAAATCGGCCCGCGCCAGATAGCTCCGGGCATCGATCACGTCGACGCCGGGCATCTGCAGGGTCCACTCCTTGGGATTATTGACGACGATCAGCGGCGGCATGCTCGACCCCGGCCGCGGATCGGCGAGGCTCAATGATCAGGAAATTCGCGTCGTAGGTCACGATGCCCAGCAGAATGGCACCGATGACGCGCTCGATGCTGACATGATAAAGATGGGAATCGGAATGCGGTGTCAGTTGCAACGGGTCCGCCACGAGCACTTCCCGGGCGTCCTTGTCGTAGCCACACAGCACGACGAAGTGCCCCGTCGGCTCGCCGCGCACGTCGTCGGGAATGCCTTCGGGTCCGAACTCGCGCGGGCTGCGGTGCAGGAACGTCGCGCTCAGGCCCGTCAGGATCGGGATCGAACGCACGAGGTATTTGCGTAGCAGGGCCGGCGTCAGGTCCTCGAATTTCAGCCGCCCACCCCGGTCGATAAACTCCAAATAGGCGTCGGTCGCCATGTGGAATTTCTGACTCTGCTTGACTTCCTTTTGGGCCCGCAACCGCTGCGGCAGAGAAACCGGGCCCGCCTGAAACCATGTCGGGTCGAAGACCTGCAGGTCGTAGGTGTAGAGCGTGGCGCTATAGCCCCGAGCCAAGGCGTGACACCCCAGCAGCACGGCCAACGTCCCGCCCCCTTCGACGACCTGCACCTCGCCGATCACCTGCTGCAACTCGATCGATTCGCCGAAATAGCGATAGATCGCGTGCAAGCAGGTAGGCCCGCACGTGTAGTCATCGGGCTGTGGAAGAATTTCAACCGAGAGTCGCGTCTGCACGCTCAATCCGTTGTCGCAAGGCCCAGCAGAATCTCGCCGCGCTGGTGGCCACAGACACTCCGTGTCGCGCCGCCGGCGCCGTGCGCCCCCGCCGGCACACGGCCAGGGGAGGGGGCGCAGAACGTGACCAGATTATACCGCACGTCCCCAATCACGACGAGACGAGTTGCCCTGCCACGCAGAACCGCGCTGTTTACCTGCCTTCCAGCGGTTAGCTCACGGATCGGCGTCCGTTTCTTCTTCGCCGACCTGGTGGTCGCTGACCAGGTCCTGGAAGAAGGTGTAGAAGAACCAGTCCGAATCGGCCCCGCCGATCAGGCGATCGACGGCGCCGTCGCTGATGATGGTCTCGGTCGGCAACAGCGTGTCGAACAACAGCGATGCGATCCGGTCGTTGTACGCGCTGCCGTCGGTCCAGACGCCTTGCGTGCCGCCGACGTACCCGTAAAGGTCGTCGCCGAAGTTGTAATTGTCGGCGATCAGCAAGTCTTCGCCGCTGCCGCCGTCGAGCGTGTCGGCACCCTTGTAGCCGAACAGCACGTCGTGGCCGTCCTCGCCGAAGAGCCGGTCGCCCAGGTCGGTGCCCTGCGTGCCGCCGACCAAGAGGTCGTTGCCCTGGCCGCCGTAAAGCCAGTCGCCGCGATTGCCGCCATAGAGGGCGTCGTCGCCGTTGCCGCCGTATAGCTCCACCACTCGAATGCCAATGAACTCGGCGCTGATCACGTCGAGGCTGTCGTGGCCGTAGGCCTTGATCCGCCCTGTGATTCCCGGAATCACGGCGGTCGCATAGGCTAACACCGAGTTCTCGAATTGCGTCAAGATTGTGATCGAGCTGCCAGAACCGAAGAAGAACACAGCGTCGAAGCCCGGCGTGCCGCCCCAGAGAAGATCGGTGTTCGTTCCGTTGAATCGCGCGACATATTTCGAGACGTTAATGCCCGGGAGCGTGGCAGCGGCTCCCGTGCCGCCGTCGTCGTCGGTCGCCCGTACGGCAACCGTCCGCGCGCCCGTCGTGGGATAGCTGTGCGTAACCAGCGTGCCGCTGGGTCCAGAGACGCTCTGATCCCAGGTGCCGTTGTTGTCCCAGTCGATGTCCCAGGTGAAGCTGCCGGCCTGATCGGCGGCCGACGGATCGGCTGCCGTGAGCGTGTAGCTGACCGTTTCGCCGCGAAATTGAGCCAATACGGCCGCGCTGATCGCCGCCGTCGGGGAAAGGTTTTGAATCGTCAGCGTCGTCGGCGCCGAGGTCGTCATGCCGCCGTCGCCGTCGTCGACCCGCACGCGGACGTTGTACACCGCGCCCGGATTTCCGTCGGTGATGCCCAAAGCGACCAGCTGGCCCCAGGTCAGCGTCGGATTCACCCCGGTTGCGTCGCCATAGACCAGATCGCCGTTGACGTCCCAACTGTAGGTCAGCGTATCGGCCGCGCCGGCCGGATCGCTGGCCGATGCCAAGAGCGCCACACCGCTGCCTTCATTGGTCGCATACGGCCCGCCCGCCGAGGCGGTCGGCGGCGTGTTGACGATCGTCAGGATCGCCGCGACGCTTGTCGAAACATGGCCCAGCCCGTCATCGACGCGCAGCCGGATCGCATAGTCTCCCGGTCCGTCGGCAACACCCAGCGCGAGCAATTGTGCCCAGGCCACCGTCGGCGTCGCGCCCGTGGCATCGGTGAAGACATCGTCGCCGTTGATGTCCCAGGAGTAGGTCAAGGTCCCCGCACCCTGGGCCGAACCAGCCAGGTTCAGCACTGCGCCTTCGCCGATCGTGTAGGTCTCGCCCGGCTGCAGGTCGTAGGGCCCCAAAGCATAGATGACCTCGAGTGCCGGACGATCGGCCACGGTCGCGGCGTTGCTTGAATTGATCCGCCAGCCGTCAGTGCCCAGCGCCGGATAGATCACCCAGCCGCGCGTGCTGAGGCTATTGTCGTCGGACCAGACCTGCACGTCCGGGGTCACGTCGATCACGTTGGTCGCGCCCAGGCTGTTCGGACCCACGATAAAATTGGTCGGCGACGAGACGGCCTCGACGTCATCGATGGAGACGCCGCTGGTCAGGCTGTTCCAGGTCGACGCCTCGGTCCAGGTGGCGATCATCCGATGGAACGTGAACGTCGAGGCGCTGTTGTCATTGGCCGCCGATCCGGTCTTGAGGATCAGGCTCGCGTTGGCGATGTTCGCGCCGTCCGGAATCGGCCCGCCGCCGCGCGACACGCCGCCAGGCGTATCGAACGTGTTGTCGAAGCGAATCAACCCCATCACGCGCTGCGGCGGCGTCTCGGCCGTGCCGAGATCGTCGTCACCGTCCGACACGATCTTGGCGTTGCTCCCCTGGTTGGTGGCAGGGTCGTCCTCGTGCACGTACGTGTCTTTGGCGCCCGCATAGCTGTTTTCGCCTTGGCGGAACGTCACCTGGCTCGGCACCGTCGGATCGATCAACACCGACAGCGTCGTGAGCGCCATCACGTTGTTGTTCAGATCCTTGATTTGGCCGCTGGCATTCAGCTTGACCTGGTAGTTGCCCGTGCCAAAGCTGCCGCCGGTCGGCGTGAGCGTGATCGTGTTGTTGGCAGCGTTGTAACTGAAGGTGTAGTCGGTGGGCGAAACCAGGTTGGTCACATCGCGGCGAATCGTCAGTGCCGCCGCACTGACCGTGGCATCGTCGACGCCGGTCCCGACGTCGCTCAAGACGATTTGGAAGGTGCTCTGCGAAGCCTGCACGCGCACTTTGCCGTCGGCCGGGTCATAGTCGCTGGCGCCGTTGTCGAGAGGCACCGCGACCGTCGCCGATGGCGGTGTCACGTCGGGACCGCCGGTGATCGTAAACGTATCCAGCACCTGGCCCAGGGTGTTGATATAGCGATAGGTGAGTTGGTTGGGCGTGACGTCGATCTTCCCGAATCCGTACTGCAGCGGATTGGTCGTGTTGCTGTCGAGCGCCTTCGCCAGATGCGATCCCGCGAACGTCGCATCGTTGGCGCCGTATCCCAAGTCGACGCCGCCGGTGCCTTGTACGACCAGCGGCAGGCCGGCGCCCTTCGCATAGTCGTTGTCGCCATCCAAAACGTAGGTCGCCGCCGCGCCCACGTGGCCCGTCAGCGGGTAGCTGCGCTGATAGTTGTGCGAGTGCCCGAACAGCAGGAGATCGACCCCCACGCCGCTGGCCCCCAGGCGCGAGACCACCTGGTCGTAGTAATAGTCGTCGGGCGTGTGTTCCGTGTGACCGCCGAGCGAGACGATCGGATGGTGGCCGAAAACAATGATCCAGCGCGGCGGTACGGCCCGAGCCTTCGCCTCGGTGATGTCGTCGACGGCCCAATCGAGCTGCTTGTTGAGCGCCGTCGTATTGGTCCAGTTGTTCGTGTCGAACGTCAGAAAATGCACGTTGCCGTAGTCAAAGGAGTAGTTCTCCTCGGCTTCGACGTTGGCATCGAAGGTCAGCCCCGCGGGGCTGGTGACCCCTTCGACCGGGATCGGCATCGAGTAGTTCTCACGGGCTGCTTGACCACTGTTGTAACCGACGTCGTGATTGCCGAACCCGAAATAGTCGACGTGATTCTTGTTGTACGTGGTCAGCGCGGCGTTCTTCGAAGGGTCGAGCCGCAGGTCGTATTCGGCATGTGTACCCGAGCTGTAGACATTGTCGCCCAGGAGCAACGAGAACGACGGATCGATCTGGTTGATCCGGTTCTGGACGGCAATGAAGTTCGTCGGCGGGTCGCCCGACGCGGAATCGCCGTAGGTCACGAACGTGAAGTTGTCGTCCGTGTTGGTGTTCAACCGGGTATGGAACGTACTGGCGTAGACGGCAATCGGGCTGCCGTCGCGCAGATGCGTAATCTGATAGTCGTAGTCGCTGTCGAAACTCAGACCCGTGAACGTGGCCGAATGCACGATGCGCCCGCCCACGCCCGTGACGATCTGGGTGTTCAGCGCCGCGCCGTTCCAGGGCAGGGTGCCCGTGGCGCGATACTCGGCCGTAAAGGCGTCGGTGTCCTGCGTGCCGGTGGTCTGCCACAGGATCTCGGCTTGATCGAGCCCGGCGTTATAGCCCTCCAGAGGGGCATTGCCGAGCTGGATATAGGGCGTGTGATTGACCGTAAACGCCAACAGACGACGGTCTTCCAGCGGTTCCTGCAGCAGTCTTCGAGAGTAGCCCGCCGTCTGGTTTCCTCGCTGGGAACGCAACCGCACCGCTCGAGCTTTGCGCATCGCCAAACATCCGCCTGCGAGACATGCAGCACGCGATGCGCAGGCTGACGCATCGCGCAGCAACAGAACTGTCACTCCCCCGAGATGGTGCTAACGTAGGGCTAACTCCGCCCTAACGCCAGAGAATTTTCCACCAGCCGCCTGGGCCTTGCGAAGGGTCAGCCCCCGTCGCCGGCCTGCCCCCCACTTTTGGGCCGACTCGCGACCGGCATCTGCGGTTTGGGAGACAGCGAGCGCAGCCAGCCCTTCCGATAGAAGAAGTACATCATCGCCCCCGTCACGCCGAACATCAGCAACAGCGAGAAGGGGTAGCCGAGGTACCAGTTCAACTCGGGCATGTTCCAGGGAGAGGCCTGCGTGTTGAAGTTCATGCCGTAGATGCCGGCGACAAACGTGAGCGGCATGAACACCGTGGCGATGATCGTCAGCACGCGCATCACTTCGTTCATGCGATTGCTGACGGTCGAGAGGTACACGTCCATCAGGTCCGAGGCGAGTTCCCGCCCGGTGTCGATCAGGTCGAGGATCTGAAACGTGTGATCGTGCAGGTCGCGTAGATAGGGGTGCGTGTCCGCAGCAAAAAACTCGCTATGGTCGCGGAGCAGGCAATTGACCGCTTCGCGCAAGGGCCAAATCGCGCGCCGCATCCCCAGCAACTCGCTTTTGATCGAATGGATGCTCGTAATTGCCGATTCCCAGGCGTGCGACAGCAAGTCGGTCTCGATCGCATCGAGCCGTTCGCCGCAGCGCTCCAGCAAGGGAAAATAGGCGTCGACCACCGCGTCGAGCAACGCGTGGGCGAATTGTCCCGGGCTGCTGGTGCTCAGACGGCCATGATTGCGCCGCAGACGTTCGCGAACCGGGTCGAACGGATCGCCCGGCCGCTCCTCTTGCAAGGTCAGCACGAACCGCTCGCCGAGAAACATGCTCAACTGCTCGGTCTCGAAAGGCTCGGACTGCGCGACCATCCGCGCCACGATGAACAGATGGTCGCCGTAGACCTCGACCTTGGCCCGCTGGTGCACGTTGACGACGTCTTCCAGGGCCAGGTGGTGCAGGTTCAGCAATTCGCCGAGGCGGAGGATCAAGTCAGCGTCGCCCAGGCCCTCGACGTCGATCCAGACGACCGGCCACTCGTTGAGCAGCGGCCGAATTTCGTCGATCTTGTTGATCCGCAGTTCGCGGCAGCCCGCCGGGCCAAAGGCCATCACCTGGACCAGTGGCGCCTGCGACTCGGGATTCACCACTACGCTGCCCGGCGCGGCCCCGGGGCGCGTGCGGCGGGCAAAACCAAACTTGCGACGCGTGCGGCGATGATGCGAGCGATGTGCCATCTGCGGATCCGTCCGAAGCAGGCGCTGCGCCGCGGGAGACGAAATTCAGGACTCAATCAACGGACCGAGTCGCCGCGAACATCGTAACAAAGCAGCGTGTCTTGATCACGCAAATACAGCCGCCCGCCGGCGACAACCGGATGCGGCCAGGCGGGTTGGGGGCTGCGCTCGGGCTGCTCGAAACGGCCGTGCAGCTCAAAGCCTGCCGGGGTCGCCTGGACCAGGCTCACCAGCCCCTCTTCGCTGCGCGTGATCAACAGGCCGTCGACACACACGAGCGAGCACTTGCCGCAGGAGCGATCGGACCAGGCCTCGTCGCCGGTGGCCCAATCGAGGCAGGTCAACACGCCGGGATCGTTCGAGCCGTACAGGTGCTTGCCGAGCAGAATCATGCCACCGTGGTGGTTCTTCATCTTCTTGGTGAAGTACACCTCGTCGGCCTTCCACTCGCCCTGCTGCGTGATCCGGGCCTGTCCGCCGCCGGTGCCGTAGCCGCTTGCGGCGAACACGTCATTATCGCGCACCAGCGGCGTCGAGATATTCGCGGTGCCGTTGGCCGGAGCGTTATAGCGCCAGAGAAATCTCCCGTCCTTGGCCGCCACGCCGACGACGCCCTGCGCGGTGAACTGCACGTACTGATCGAGCCCGTCGATCTTCGCTTTGACGATCGAAGCGTACCCGGCGCCGTCACCGATAGGCGACTGCCACACCGGAGTGCCGGTGGTCTTTTCGAGGGCCGCGAGCGTGGCTTGCTTGCCGCCGGGCGTGCAGATCACCCATGGTCCGTCGATCAGCACCGATTCGGTATAGCCCCAGTTCGGTATCGCGCCGCCAAAATCAGACACCAGGTTGCGCTGCCAGACGATTTGCCCGTCGCGCGTTGCGAGGCACACCAGGTCGCCGTTCAGGCCGAGCGCGAACAGCCGATCGCCGTCGACGGTGGGCGTCGACCGTGGGCCAGGATAGCCGGCGCCGTTGTGGCGCACCTCGCCGATCGCCGTCGCCCAGATCACCTGCCCTTCGCGCGCCGGGTCGAGAGCCAGGATCCATTCCTTGCCGTCCTTGTTGCCCATCACATACAGGGCCTCGCGCGTCACCGACGGCGTGCTATACCCTTCTCCGACACCGGTGATCTTCCACAGCAGCTTGGGGCCACCTTCGGGCCAGTCCTGCAGCAGCGGCTGCTCCGCCGAGATTCCGGTGCGCTGTGGCCCGCGCCAGCCTGGCCAATCGACCGTGCCCCGTGAAGCGGGAGCGGCACATAAGCACAACAACGGCAACAACCAGGCAAGGCGGCGGAACATAGCTTGAAGGAACCCTTCAACGGGGTTGGATTGCGAGGCAGGCGAGCCAGCAAGGCAGGCGACCAGCGGGGATTCCAGCGGTAGACGCGAGTTTATCGACTCGCACGGCGCATCACAAATCGGCCACGCGGACTTTGCGCGTCGGCAGCCTCACGCTACGCTCGCAAACGGTGGCGGCGCTGGCCAGCCAGGACCCCCTACGCATACCGGAAACCGATTCAAAGTGGACGCGAACCCCGATTTTCTTGCCTTGGGCGTCGCGTGGTACGCAATCTTCGTGGTGTCGACTTCGCTGCACGAAGCCGCGCATGCCGTGGCGGCGCTGCGATTGGGCGATCCGACGGCCTACTACGCCGGGCAAGTCACGCCGAACCCCGCGCCACACATGGCGCGCGAGCCGTTCGGAATGATCGTCATGCCCATCGCTTCGTATCTGTTGAGCGGTTGGATGATCGGCTGGGCCAGTGCCCCCTACGACCCGCATTGGGCCCTGCGCTATCCGCGACGTGCCGCGCTGATGGCGCTGGCGGGGCCCTTGGCCAATCTGAGCCTCGTGCTGCTGGCCGCGGGTTGTATCCGCCTGGGCCTGGCGCTCGACTATTTCCTGCCGCCCGAGCGCGTGGGATTCACCTCGTTCGTCGCCGCCGCCGATGAAGGCGTGCCCACGGCCATTGCGACGCTGCTGAGTATCATGCTCGTGCTCAATCTGCTGCTGTTCGTGTTCAACCTGCTGCCAGTTCCTCCGCTGGACGGTGCAGGCGTATTGGCGCTGGTACTTCCGGCCCGCACGGTGACCATGTACCAGGATGCCTTGCGCCAACCGGCCTTTGGCATGATTGGATTGATCGTCGCCTGGAAATTGATCGACCAAGTGTTCTGGCCGGCGCTACGCATCGCGTTGAAGGTCGTCTACGCCGGCGTGGCGAGTTACTGAGCAACACCGGCTCAGGTCAACAACCAGTCGGGGCGGTCGGTGATGAGGCAATCGACGCCCCATGCCCGGCAGGCGTCGTGATCGGCCCGACTCTCGGCCGAATAGACCCAAGTGGCCAGGCCCAGTTGTCGCGCCTCGTTCACGCACGACGCGTCGAGCCGGTCGAAGCTCCACACGAGCGTGGCAATTCCGGCCTGCGGGCGAAAATCAGCCGGATCGATCCGCCGCGGCCGATGCGCGATGAGCAGCCCTCCGGCGACGCCGGTCGCTTCGCAGACTTCGTAGACCGCCGCGTGCCAAAAGCTGCTGATCAGAAATCGCCGCCGCTCGCGATGGCGCCGCACGGCCTCGATGGTCGCCGCGACGGCATCCGGCGCCTTGATCTCGAGATTCCAAGTCACCGCGCAGGTCGCCAGAGCTGCCTCGAGCGTCGGCACTTCGCACCCGATCAGCGCGCTCAGCTCGGCGCGCGACAAGTGAGCGACGGGCCGCAGATCGGGCGCGAGCCGATCGTGATACAGGAACGCCTCGCCGTGCCGATCGAGCTGCACGTCGGTTTCGATACCGGCCACGCCCAGCGCCACGGCGGCCTCGAACGCCGCGAGCGTGTTCTCGGGCAGCGTGACGTGAAAACCCCGGTGACTAAAGACCTGCATCGTTGCGTCCCGCGGCTTGGCGCCGGGCCTTGCGACGGGCGGTGGGCTGGGCGCGGTTGTCCGAGCGCTTCCATTTCGGCTCGACGAGTTCCGCGTTCCATGCCTCCCAGGCCGTTTGCAATTCCTTGACGGTCTCCACGCGTTCGCCGGACAGGTCGTGCTCCTCGGCAATGTCGTTGGCCAGGTCAAACAATTGCTGCTTGCCGCCGAGCGAACGCAGGAGCTTCCAATTGCCCTGACGGATCGCTGACTGTTGACCAAACCGCCAATACAGCCGTTCGTGCGGCGCGGCGGAGTTTTCACCCTGCAAATGCGGCAGCAGGTTTACGCCGTCCAAGGGATCGGCGGTCGATTGTCCCGTCGCCGCCAAGACCGTGGGCACGACGTCCAGCGCGATGACCGGCTGCGAGTAGGTCGTTCCGGCCGGCAGGTGTCCTTTCCACTGCATCATGAACGGCACGCGGATGCCGCCTTCCATGACGGTGCCCTTGAAGCCGGACAGCGGTGCATTGCTCGAGGTGGTCTGCGGCGTGGGCCCGCCGTTGTCGCTGATAAAGACCACCAGCGTGTTTTCTTCGAGCCCCGCCGCGCGCAACTTGCCCATGAGCTTACCGACCGCGTCGTCCATGGCCGACAACATCGCGGCGAATGTCCGGCGATTGGGCCGCTTCAGCTCAGCGAAACGCGCTTCGTATGGCGTGGTCGCTTGCAGGGGCCCATGCACGGCGTTGAAAGGCAAATACAGAAAAAACGGCTCGCTGCGATGGCGATCGACAAAGGCCACGGCCTCGTCGGCAAACGCGTCGGTCAAATACTCCGGAGCCTCGACCGGCTCGCGACCGCGCAGAATCGGCGTATCACCTTGCCTGCGCTGCCCGGGCAGATACGCATGAGCGCCGGCGAGAAAACCGTAGAACTCGTCGAAACCACGCGACAAGGGATGAAACTTCGGTTGATAGCCCAGGTGCCATTTGCCCACCATGCCCGTCTTGTAACCGGCCCGCTGCAGGCGATCGGCCAGCGTCGTTTGATCGAGCGGCAACCCGAAGTCGGGCGAGGCCTCGGTTTCGGGCCCCGGGTTGAACTCGTGCCCGAACCGCTGCTGATAGCGCCCCGTGAGCAGCCCCGCGCGCGTCGGGCTGCAAACCGGGCACGACACGTAACCGTCGGTCATCCGCACTCCGCCGGTGGCGAGTGCATCGAGATGCGGGGTCGGAATCTGCCGGCCGCCGTAGCAACCGAGTTCGCCGTAGCCCAGATCGTCGGCGACGATGACGACGATGTTCGGTCGCGCCGCATCGGCGGCTTTCGCAGGCCAGGCCCCCCACAGCACGACGAGCAGCCCCAGCGTTATCCGCGCCTTCATTGCCATACCCTCCGATCAATTCCCCCGAAACACGGCATCGCAGCCCCCTGAATACTTCAGCGGACGGTTAGCCTATCGAACCCCGCCAGCGGCTGGAGGTATCGCGACGATTCTACGCCGGCGGCAGCTCCACGCGATAAAGCACTTTGCCTTCCACGTCGCGCAGCGACACGGTCAAGGCCGACGTGGCCGGTTCGAATTCGACCAGCCCAAAATACTGCCGTCCTTCGCTGGGTGGCCGGCCTTGCGGCATGCCCTCCGGCACCGCGTTGAATTTCACCTGGGGTCCGAAGGTCGGGTCGAGCGTGCCTGGACCAAAAGTTCCCGCATTGATCGGCCCGGCGACGAACTCCCAGAACGGATCGAAGTCGGTCGACGTCGCCGCGGCGGGATCGTAGTAGTGAGCTGCCGCATAGTGCACGTCGGCCGTCAGCCAGATCACGTTGCGCACCTGTCGCCGTTTGAGGTGCGCCAAGAGGTCGGCAATCTCCAGCTCGCGACCGAGGGCCGGACCGGGGCCATTGGCGGCGTTCTCAAACTGGTTCGGTCCGTCCCCGACGATCAACCCCAGCGGCATGTCGCTGCAGACGATCTTCCAGGTGGCTGTCGAAGCGGCCATCCGCTCTTTCAGCCATGACAACTGCTCGGCGCCGAGTAGTGCCGCGTCGGGCCTGGGTTCTGTCTGCCGGTTCGGTCCATTCGCGCCCCGGTACGTCCGCATGTCGAGCAAGAACAACTCGACGTGCGGCCCTTGGACGAACGAGCGATAGATTCGCGAGCGTTCGCGCTCCGGAGTCCAGATCGGCTGGTACTCGAGAAAGGCCTGCCTGGCTCGCGTGGCGAGCACGTTGCAGTCGCGCTCGTGGTACCGCGTGTCGTTGAGAACCTCGCCCGGGTACCAGTTGTTGGTCGTCTCGTGATCGTCCCATTGGGTGTACTGCGCGGTGGCCGCCTGAAACGCTCGCAGATGCTCGTCCAGCAGGTTGTAGCGATAGTTTCCCCGAAACTCGTCGAGCGTTTCGGCGACCTTCGATTTTTCCGGCGTCGTCAGGTTGCGCCAGACCTGGCCATTGTCGAGCTGGATTTCGGCAGGGATCGGGGCATCGGCATAGATCGTGTCGCCCGAATGAACAAACGCGTCGGGCTCCGTGGCGGCGATCGTGCGGTACATGCGCAGGCCTCCCCAATCGGGGTTGATGCCGAAGCCCTGTCCGCAGGTGTCGCCCGACCACGCCAAGCGCCATCGTCGCGCCTGATGGCCAGGCGTTCGCAGCCGGCCGACCACGGGCTCGCTCTTGCTGCGTGGGTCGGCCGGGTCGACAAACGTCACCCGGTAGTGCACCAACTCGCCAGGGGGCAATCCGGTCAGCATCACCTTGCCGGTCAGATCGGTCTCGGGCGAGACCAACGGGCCCGGCACTGCGCGCGCGTCGTCGAAATGGTCGGTCGTGTCATACTCGACGAGCATTTGTGCAGGCCGATTGGCTCGGCTCCAGACGACGGCCGACTCGGCCGTGACATCGCCGCTGGCCACGCCGCACTCGGCCTGCAGGCGCAGCGCCTCGCGCGTCACCGCAGCGGGGGGCTGCCGGTGCCGAAACATTTCGGCCCAAACGCGTGGTGCACCCAAAGTCGCCATGCCCGCTGCGCCCGCGTGGGCCAGCCATGCGCGGCGCGACCACCGGCGCTGCGGATTTCGACGTCGTTTCCCCATCGCGGCTGCTCTCGAGTTCGTTGACTGCATCCCGCCAGCAGCGCGGCCGGCGGGTGGGCCTGATTCTAACGACCAGGCAAGCCTTGCGGCACGCCGTGCAACCCGCCAATCACGCGGATCGAACCCGCGCGACGGATGTAAAGCCTGACGGCTGGGTCAAATCGAACGCTCGCGAAAGCCGCAACCGGCAGGTTCAATCGCTACCGCCGGCAGGGTTTATGGCCGTGTTCGTCG
Source organism: Pirellulales bacterium (assembly GCA_019694435.1). Taxonomy (NCBI): domain Bacteria; kingdom Pseudomonadati; phylum Planctomycetota; class Planctomycetia; order Pirellulales; species Pirellulales bacterium. Next base: position 1,982 of record JAIBBZ010000036.1, on the reverse strand, counting down.
CAGCCCGCAGAAGCCCTGCCACGCGTCCTGTTCCGCGTGAGCGCCACGCGCGAAACGGCCCGAAGAAACCTTGCAGCCGGAACGTCAGGCACCGCCAGAAAAGACTGCCAGCACCGCATGACTCGACAGCACGGCGCCGTACCGCAGTTCGCCGGCCTGCTGGGAGGACTCTTGATCCTCGCAGCGGGTTGCGCCCACGACCGCGCCGCCGGACCGGCCACGGCCGCGAACACGCGCCAGGCTCACTGGCTCACGCACGTGCTGCCGGTGGTCCCGCGCGGCGAGATCAAGCCCGATCTGACGCTGGTTGCGCACCACGTGCCGCCGCCGACGACCGCGATTCCCGACGGGACGATCTACCACGAACTTGCGGCGAACGAGGCGCAATGCCTGGCGGTGCGCAATTCGACCGTCGGCAATCTGCTGGCGAACGAGCGCCGCGCGGCAGGCGTCAGCTCGGGCTGCGCCTGTCGCGGCTCGGAGCGTGCCGATTCGCTTCGGCTGCACCTGCTGTCGTTCGCCGAGATGGAGGCCCGCAACGATTCAGCCCTCGCGGCGCTCGAGCTCTACTACCGGCTCGCGCTGAGCGAGAACCAGGTCGACGCGGCCACGCAGAGCCTGAACGAAGTTCATCAAACCAGGAAGGCCACGGCCGACTTGATTCAGCGCGGCATTCGCCCCCCGGCCGAAACTGGCGTGCTCGACCGCCAGACGCTCGAACTGGCGCAGCAGCGGCTCGACGCCACGATCGGCCGGTCGCAGGCCAACTGGGCGCTGCGGAGCCTGATCGGGGTCGAGACTTGCGAGCCCGATTGGCGCATCTGGCCCAACACCTCCCTGACGGTCGATCCGTCTCCGCTCGACGTGCAAGCCGCGGTGCTCGTCGCACTCAATGAGCGTCCCGAGTTGGGCTTGCTGCGGCTGCTCGAGTGCGAACTCGACGTCGAGACCTTGCCGGTCGCGCGCGGCGTGCTGTCTCGGGCCAACGGACTGATCGGCTTTCAAGCTCCGCCGGGCTGCTGCTTCGTGTTGGCGTCGCTGAAATGCTATCTCGACAAGTTCCAGAACGACCCTTGCGAGGCCGAGTTGCGACGCCGGCAGTTGAATCAGTACCGCGCGCGGCGCGAAGCCGAGATCGCGTCCGAGGTGCAACAGCACGCCGCGACCGCCGAGCAGCGCCTGCAACAGGTGCTTTATGCCCGCGACCGTGCCGCCAGCAGTGCCTCCCACGTCGGGCAACTGGTCGAGCAACAAAAGACCGGCGGTGCGACGTATGCCGAGGTGGCCGAGGCCCGGCTCCAGGCGATCAAGGCCCGGAACGAACTCGTCTCGCGCGTCGTCGATTGGCACCTGGCCATGGTCCGGTTCCGGCATAGCCAGGGCACGCTTTCGGCCGAATGCGGCTATCACGCCACGATGCGATGCTGGGTCGTCCCGCCGAACGAACTGTTGCCAACGGCCCCGGCCAATGTGCCGCAGCCGACTCCGGCTACTGCCGCTGGAACAACACCCGGCGCAGTTCCTCGGCCAACGTAGCGCTCGATTCCATCACCGCGCGGAACTCATCTTTGCCGAGCGTGTAGACCTCCAACGGCGTGACCGCCCGGACCGTGGCGTTGCGCGGCTCGCCGGTAATCAGCGCGGCCTCGCCGAAAAAGTCGCCTTCGCGCAGCCGTGCCACGACGCGCGGCGTGCCGGCCGATGTGCTGATGACGTCGACCTCGCCAGTGCGGATCAGGTAGAATTTCTCGCCCGGGTCGCCCTGACGCACGATGTCGGTGCCCTGGGTATGACGCTCGAGCCGCGTTTTGTCGGCCACTTCGGAGAGCGTCTTGGGCGTCAGCCCCTGAAAGACCCCGGCCTTTTGCAGGAACTCGCAAATGGCTGCCGACTCGCGCACGACCACGTCGGAGATGATCCGCCCGTCGACCATGTTCACGATGCGATCGGCCGCGTCGAGAATGCGATTGTCGTGCGTCACC
>JAIBBZ010000035.1 GCA_019694435.1 Pirellulales bacterium | reverse complement strand
TCGCCTCGACCGGGCCGCGGCGGACTTGACCGACTATGGACTCACCCCGTCTGTGCGCGCCGCAATCGTGGCTGACCTATTGAACCGGGACGGCACGGACCAAACACCCGGCCTTCTGGTCGAGGTTCACAACCTGCTGGTCCGTGAGAACCAGTTCCCGAAATTGCAGGACTTAATAAAAGAGACAATCGGCACGGTCGCGAAGCTGGTGTCTCTCGACCGGTTCCCCAGCGATCGAACCGAACCCCGCAACGAAGCGGCAAAGCTTCGCGAGATGGCGGATAAGCTCCGCATCTGGCAGAGACGCCGAGTTTTCGGCAGTGATCTGGATGGTGGTCCTCCAGACGTAGGCATGGGCTTTCGACCAACCGCTGACGAGGCGGCACACCTATCGAGCAATGCAAATGCAATAGCGTCCATCGTCGAAGCGGCTGTTCAGCGAGGCCTGGGCGTACCACGAAATGCCCTTTGTCCAGCCGTTTGCGATCTAGCGAGCTGGTTTGCACAGTGGAGCGCGGAGATTGGGGATACGAATCTTCTCGCTGATTGGTCGCCCTCAGTGGGGCACGCTTTGACCGATCTGTCGCAGTTGGTGGAACTACTCAAGCCGCATTGCCGGGATGAATCTGGTGGCGCGAGTTTCGACGGTCGGATCCCGTTGGACTGCATCCCAAGTTCGATCGTAATCGCAATGCGCAGTTGTGCGGCTGAACTCAAGGCGTGGTCTGATGCCGCCAACGAATACATCGCGACGGGCAAAGTTTCTGACAAGCTGCCGGGCCTACTCGTCGCGGAATACTGCACAGAATCTGAACGTCTTGATGGGATGATCCCCGGTAGCCCAGCACCACTCATTGAATCAGTAGCGGCAGGATTACCCAACGAACCTGCGTCGAGAAAATCCAAGCGGAGTACCGAACGGGGCGAAGGCAGGACGAAGCTGATTGCGGCCCTAACGAAGCACCACAATTACGCCGAGGACGGTTGTTTGAACCTGGAACCGATCGGTAACAATGCACTAGCCCGGCTGGCGAAGGTGGACCAAGCGACAGCATCCGCATTCTTCAAGAAGCAGTTCCAGGGGCATCGCAAATACAAGGCGATCTGTACCAATAATGAGACATTGGTCGCGGCTCTCAAGCTATTGAACGGCGAATTCACACCCCATCTTCTATATGGGGGCAGGCCGCCCGATGAAGACGAGCGCACCGAAGAATAGTCGGCCGCGCGTTGGATCGTTGGGCATCGCTTACCCAACGTCCCAATACTTTTCCAAGACGTGCCAACGCTGGCGTTTTCTGGCAGTTTCGCACGATTTGACTGCCGTTGGGCATGTGTCTGGCCAACGCTGAGGCAACGGGTATACGGGCCGCACATCGCAGCCCGCGACCTGATGGAGCGTGACGAGATGACATCTCCACCTATCGAGGCCCTGGCCTTGCGGCCGCGCGAAGCGGCCAAAGCCCTGGGCCTATCGCCCCGCACGCTGTGGGGCCTGACTGCCCCGCGCGGGCCGATCCCCTGTGTACGAGTCGGCAGCGGCCGGCGGCAGAGCGTGCTGTATCCCGTGGCCGACCTGCGCAGCTTCCTCGCGGAGCGCGCGAGTGATCCGGGCGAGGTGCAGCCATGAGCACCACCGATCCTGCGGCTGCACCAATCCGGCTGCTGCTGTCGAGCCGTGAGGCGGCGGCGGCGCTGTCGATCAGCCTGCGGACCCTCGATCGCTGGCGCGACGCGGGCCTCGTGCCCGTCGTGCGCGTCCGCGGTCGCGTCTTGTTCGACCCGAGGGACCTCGTCGAGATGATCGACCGCGCGAAAAGTGAAACCAACAAAAAGGGCGCGGTCGAGATGCCAGTCTCGCCGCGCCAGGAGCTAGGTACACATGAGCATTCTACCACGTTTGATCGACGATGACATCGCACTGTGTCGCGCCCTGCGCCGAGCCGCGGCCCGGTACGGTATGGTCATCGACTGGGACAGTCCGCGGCCGCGGCAGCCGGCGACGCTGGGCCACCTGCTGGCGCAGCAGCACGTCATGCTGGACCTGCCGGCACACCTGATGCGCACGGCAGCCGACCGGGCGACAGCGCGGCGACTCGTCGCGCGCCTCGTGCCTGCGCCGATAGTCCCGCAGCACGCAGCACCTGAGCAGACGCCGAGCGCCACGCCGGAGCCGCTCACGATCCGCCTGAGCCCGCGGACTGGCGGTGCGGCATGAGCGAGTTACAGATTGACTTCGACCGGCCGACCGCGCGTCGAGGCAGCGTGATTGCACTGACGGCCCGGTACAGCGACCAGCAACTCAACGATCGTTTCGATATTGCCCGGGCCGATCTTCGGGAGCGATTCGTCGAGCGGATTTGCCAACGGTGGAAGGCGCTTCGCGCCCAACGCGCGGCGATCGTCGAACACCTCGAAGCGCTGGCGGCGCGAACGATCAGCGACCTGGCCGAGGTGGCGCAAGCGTTGCCCGCCGCGCCGTTGCTGGTGCCCATGCACACGGTCGAGCCGCGACCCGTCGATTGGCTTTGGCCGGGCCGACTGGCGCTGGGCAAGCTGGCCCTGCTCGTGGGCGACCCGGGCCTCGGCAAGTCGTTCCTCACGTGCGACCTGGCGGCCCGCGTGTCGGCCGGGCGGCCGTGGCCTGATATTCCTTGGGAAGCGAACGCGGTCGGTGGCGTGGTCATCGCCAATGCCGAGGATGATCTTGCCGATACCGTGCGGCCGCGCCTCGATGCGGCCGGTGCCGACGTGTCGCGGATCGTGGCCGTGCGCGGGGTGCAGACCACCGACGACGAAGGCCGGCACGACGAGCGACCGCTCACGCTGCACGACCGCGCTTGCATTGAGGCGGCGATCGTGAGCGTGCCCGACTGCCGGTTGGTCATCATCGACCCGCTGGGCGCATTCTGCGGTGCCACGGACTCGCACAAGAACGCCGACGTGCGGGCCATGCTCGCGCCCTTGGCCGAACTTGCAGCGCGCCACAACGTGGCCGTGCTCGCGGTGGGTCATTTGAACAAGGGCAGCGGCCAAGCGGTCTATCGCACTAGTGGCAGCCTGGCCTTCGTGGCGGCGGTCCGCACCGCCTGGGCAGTAACCCGTGACCGCGAAGACCCCACGGGCCCGCGGCGGTTGCTGCTGGCGGTGAAGTCGAACCTCAGTGTGGACCAAGGCGGCCTGGCCTTTAGCGTCGGGCCCTACGGCCCGCAGGACGAGCCGGCGGTCGCCTGGGAACCTCACCCGGTTCGCGTGTCGGCCGACGAGGCGCTCGCGGCCGAGGCGAGCGGTGCCGAGGATCGGACCGAGCGCGACGAGGCCGTCGAGTTTCTGCGCGACCGTTTGGCCGATGGCCCTGTCCCGGCGGGCGAAGTGACCCGCGACGCGCGGAGCCTGGGCATTAGCGATCGGACGCTCAAGCGAGCCCGGCGGTCCCTGGGAATCGTGGCGCAAAAAGACGGTCTACGTGGCGGATGGCTGCTGTCGCTCCCGGCAGCCGACGAAGGGGTCGTCTGGCCGGAAGCTGGGTAGTTTTGCCCCGAAGTGGGTCACCAAAACGCGAAGGGGGCCAGTCCCCGGAGTGTGGCCCCCTTCAGCCAAGTTGGCCCCCTTCAGGATGTGGCTATATGTCGCGGTAACATTGTCGCACCCGATTACGCTGTGTTCGCTACGGCGAGCTAACACCGTTCCCGATTGACCCTGGCAAAGCAGCTTCTCAGTTGCCACGCAACATTTTCTAGTCATAGGATGATCAAAATGCCTGTGGTATCCCTCACTAAGACCGCGGCACGGCAGATCACTGGTTTGTCAAAGCGCATGAAGCAGCGCGTTTGCAACACAGTCCGCCAACTCGAAAACGGTGCGTACCATAGCGGCGCAAGACGGTTGACCGGAAACCTGCATGGATTACTCAGAAAGCGCATTGGCGAATATCGCCTTGTGTTTCGCATCGTGTCTGACGAAGTGATTGTGGAAGCAATCGAGCATCGAAAGAGCGTTTATCGAGGAAAAGCAGCGTGGTCGGCCACCAGCGGATCGAAGTTGCGGGCAAGCGGTTCGTCCTCATCGAAGAGGCGGAGTATGAGCGGCTGTGCGCTCGCGCCGGTGCCGAGGTGAAGCTCGACGATAGCGACTTGCCCCCGCTGCCCAAGCCCGACAAACACGGCCGCTACCCGGCGGCAGAGTATGCCCGCATCAGCCTGGCCCGCGACATCATCCGCGACCGGCGGACGGCGGGCCTGAGCCAGCGCGAGTTGGCCGAGTTGGCCGGCACGCGGCAAGAAACCCTGAGCCGCATCGAGGGCGGCAAGTATGCCCCCTCGGCGAAGCTCGTGGACAAGATCGACGCAGCACTCAAGAAAGCAATCCGCGACCGTCAGAAACGGCGTGAGCGGGCCTAGCGAGGACGACAACCGATGGCCAGCATCAGCAAGCAACCCGGCGGGCGGCGCGTGATTCAATTCACCGGAGCCGATAGTAAGCGGCGGACGATCCGCCTGGGCAAGCTTTCGCAGCGCACGGCCGAGGGGGTCAAGCTGCACGTCGAGCGGCTGGTCGTGGCCTCGCTCACGCGGCACCCGGTCGAGGACGACACGGCCCGCTGGCTGGGCAAGCTCGACGACACGCTCTACGGTCGGCTGGCGGCGGTGGGCCTCGTGCCGAAGCGGGCCAGTGCCATGCTGGGCGGTTTCCTCGACGACTATCTTAAATCGCGGGCCGACGTGAAATTGAGCACCGCGACCGTGCTGGGCCACACGAAACGCAATCTGCTCGACTACTTCGGAGCCGACAAACCGCTCCGCGACATCACCCCCGGCGACGCCGACGGTTTCCGGTTGCACCTCGTCAAAGAGGGACTCGCCGAGAACACGATCCGGCGACGATGCGGAATCGCCAAGCAATTCCTTCGGGCAGCCGTGCGCAGCGGCCTCGTGTTGGCCAATCCGTTTGCCGACCTTAAGGCGGCCGTGCAGCGCAACGCGAGCCGCTATTACTTCGTGAGCCGCGACGAGGCCCGCCTCGTGCTCGATGCCTGCCCCGATGCCCAATGGCGGTTGCTGTTCGTGCTGAGCCGCTACGGCGGCCTGCGGTGCCCTTCGGAGCACCTGGCCCTGCGGTGGGATGACATCGACTGGGAACGCGAGCGCATGACCGTGCGGAGCCCCAAGACCGAGCACCACGAGGGCGGCGAGTCGCGCGTCGTGCCGATCTTTCCGGAGCTGCGGCCCTACCTCGACGCCGTCTGGGACGAGGCCAGCGAGCGGGCGGAGTACGTCATCACGATCCGGCGCGACGCCACGAAGAACCTACGGACCCGCTTTACCAAGATCATCCGCCGGGCCGGCCTCAAGCCGTGGCCCAAGCTATTCCAGAATCTTCGCAGCACGCGGCAGACCGAATTGGCCGAGCAGTTCCCCGGCCACGTCGTTTGCGACTGGATCGGCAACTCGCAGGCGGTTGCCACGACCCACTATCTGCAAGTGACCGACGAGCACTACAAGCGTGCCGTCGAAGGCGGCAAACAGGCGCTGCAAAATCCGACGCAGTCAGCGCACGGCAAGGCCCGCCACGAGGCGACGAGCGAAAACCGCGACGAGGACAAACCGCATAAAGTCTCGGGATTTCGCACGATGGCGGACGATGACGGAGCGCGAGATTCGTGTCTAGTAGGCCCGCCAGGATTCGAACCTGGGACCAAGGGATTATGAGTCAAGAAGGCGTTGAGAAAAAGCCCGAAGAAATAGCGGATTTCCTAAGCATGATAGCGCCATTGATAGCGCGCGTGTGCGAATCTCAGGAGCTAGCCGGTTTGCTGCTTAGCCTCTTAGCTCATTGGCAAAGCCTCTCTGATTTAGTCCGTGGAGCCGTGATTGATGCAATCGCCTCAACTGCCTCAACGGACTTGGCCAGAATCCGCTAGATCCTGAGGAACCTTCGCGGTAAAAAGTCACTCACAAGCCGGCCCCGCGATTTCCGGCTATCTCTTGGCTGGGGGTTGTGGTGGCCGCCCAAGGAAGGCTCATATACTTGGGTACCAAGGACGGCCCCGGTTTTCTCTAGACTGGGGTCGTCCTTCTTTCTTTTCGCTTGAGCTTGTGGGTCGCTACAATGGCCCGCTCCGGCTTTCGGTAGCTCCGTTCCACTCATGCGCGTGGCGGAGTCATTCCAAACGGGCACAGCACAATCGGCAGCAGGCGCCGAAGTTGAGGGCATTCTCATGCGTATTGCACTTGTCCTGTGTTGCCTTGCACTCCTGACTTGTCCGTTGTTCGCGGGCGACAAGGTGAAGGTGAAGCCTGAAGACCTAGAGCGAATACTTCCCCTCATCCAGGATCAAGAGATTGACCGGGAAGCCGCAGCAGTGGCGTTTGTGACGGCTGTAAAGGCGTATCGCCCTCAAGCGATTGTTGGCATGCGTGAATCAATAACACTTACTGTCGAACAGTTGAAGAAAGCAAATAGCCGAGACAGGAAGACGGAGCTACAGGAGGAACTTGCTCAACAGCGCAAGACCCTAAAGCTGCTCGACCATACGCAAGACGTGCGGCTGCTCTCTATTCCAGAACTACCCAGCAACGGTAAGGTCGGCAGCATCGGGGTAATCTATGACTGCGATCTAATCAAGATTCTTGGTCCCGATGACATGCTATTGGCTTATGGCCTTACGGTTAGCCGTTCTGTGCCTCTCGTGCGCGGTGAGCCTGCTTCGGGGGCGATCACAGTTGGTGGTGGGTTCGCTGGGCATTTATGGGTGACCCGCTTTCCTACTAAGGGCGTTGCACGCAATGCACCACCTACCCTCTACAATTCCGTGTTGTATGTCGTTGAAACACGCACGCATGAATTGGGGCAAGAAGCAATCTCTTATCCTGTAGCTAGACCGCTCTTTACCGTTAAGGAGCTACGAGTAGCGGCCGAGAAAGACAGCACCAACAACAAACGCCGGTAAGTGAAAGATTTTTTCAAGCTGTCTTGACACACACACCGGAGGCAGAGCAATGGTCCCCATTTGGGCAACACTATTGATCGCATGTGCGACGACTGCGTTAGGAGCTTATCTCAAGCACCAGTTTGACATTCGTCGTGAAAAGCTCGGCGTGCCATGCATGGTAGTTGAGCGCTTTCATCGCGGATTCTTGCAGTCACCGCAAGCAATAGCTGACCCGCGAGTGGAATTGGTCGTAAATAATCACGCTGTTCACAATGCCGCCTATCTCGTATCGCGAATGAAGCTGCGAAGAGGAACGCATATCCGTAACATAAAAGTTCAAGTATACCCCGGCGACGGGAACCAAGTTGTGGACTCGCAGTTTTGGACCGTTCGCCAGATAATGTGCCGACGCCTCGCGACTCTTGAATCACCTGACGGACACCTGTCCTATCAGATCGAATACATGAATGCGGGCGATACCTTCGACTTGGTTCTGATGGTGGCCCCGTGCGTCAATCCTGAGCTTGTCGATGTTCAGGTTGACGCAGAGGGACTGCAAGTTGAAGCCCGACAGTTAAAGCTGGATTGCGATCCGCCCCACGAGTCAAGCAATTGTCCTCAATAATCCAGGATTTCCTAGACAACTGCTGATTGAAGCCATCCGGCAAACTTCGGCCAAGGGGGCGCATCATGCCAAAGGTCAGTTTCTACGGTGGCCCATACGATGGCAAAGAGGCCGATCTACCCTTCTTGCCCGACGTGCTAATTGGCGAGACGATGGACGGCGACTTTGGCGATACCGTCATCGACTTGCGCGTCTCGACCTACGTCTACAAGCTCGCACATCCGAACGGGAGCGACGAGCCGTACGAGTATATATACTTACGGGAACGCCCAAAATTGGAAGAGTGGTTCCGCGATCCGCCAAAGCCGTAAACGTCGTGCGTGGCTGTTTTGCGTTCCGACGACGAACCCAATAGGATTTTCGCTAGAGTTCCAAACCGATCTTGGAGGACAAAACAATGGCTGACCGATGGGTAATCGCCTACGATGTTGACACTAAGGCTTGCGACAGGGCTTCAGTTACGATCCCTACCATCTACAACCGCATTCGGGCGTGCCTTTCGCAACATGGCTTCACAGAGTTCACGCAACTAAGCGTCTATGCAATGCCTGACGAAGACGACGCATTGGTTCGTGTCTACCGCGCAATCCAAGCGCTTTCGCAGCTTGCCGAGAAGCAATACATCAAGCGGCTTCACGTCTTCAAGATCGACGGTGCGCTTAACGACGTGCTACCGCTCGTGCTTGGTTTACCATCTGCGCCAGCAGAGAAAGACCTTGTCGGCACAGCAGCCAACTAGCCGAAGCCTATGGCCGACCATTGCTCGTCGCCCCAATCACGTCGAGACTCAACAGAAAAGCAAAAACCGGCGCGCTGTACTGGCACAGTTGGTCGATTCCGTCTCTTAACGGCCGGGTCGCGTACTGCTTTTGTGTGTGGTAGTCGTCGATTGGCACGTCAACAAGCACTTTGATGCCATCGCAAAGCCATGAAACTTGGCAGAGTGTCCACCAACTGGCGAGAAGAACGAGCAAGACAAAAAACGGCGCAAGGTTGTGGAACTTTGCCTTTCGAGGCGTCTTGGCGGCTAGCCGGAAGATCAAAGCGAAATAGATGCCTGTAGGAATTCCGACTTCAACGAAGAACTGAAAAAGCGCCTCGCCTGTACTCGCATCCGTGTTGTTCGGCGACTGGTGGGCGTTGAAGAGTTCACGGAACGCCAGCAGCACAAAGACGCAAAGAATGATCCCGGCGGCGATGCGGGCATAGAAGGTATTTGTAGCGATACGCCAGTATTGCCAGAGCTGAGCCGGTTCCGCCTGCGGTTCTAGGGGCTTGTCCGGAGTTTCGGCATCGGCTGCTGATTTCTTAGTCTTGGCCGCCGCTTTCTTGGTCATCAGGGTCAATCCTGGGGGATGGGTATTTGCAGCACTGTAGCGAGTTGCTGACGAACCGCAATAAACGCCCTCATTGCCTCATCTTTCGTAGCAGCCGATGGTTGGCTGTTTGGGTCGGCAACTTTCGGTTGTATCCAGGCCGTGATTTCTATCGTCCTGCCAACTAGCTTGGCTTCGACGCGGCCAGTCACTTCATCATCCCTTGAAAACTGAACATCTAGTGAGTCCCCCGAATCAATGCATGCCCGGCCCAAGTGAAACCCCGATATGCTTGAGACTGCCTCGCGCGTTGCAGCCAAGAGAACTTCGGGCGACGGTGCTTGGGTCCCTTCCGGCAACTTCAAGGGCGCGCCTTTGTGAGGCACGCCGATAACTGGTGGCCGATCTACCTGTAGCGACTTAACCTGAGTCTCGGGAACTCGAATCAGGCAAGGCTCGGGACCGAATTGGTACTCGATTACCTGTCGTGCCGTGGACTCGTAAAGCCAAGACGAGTCGCACTCGTCGCAATACGACAACTCGGCAGGATGGTAATACGTCTGCTGTGCGGCGTAATAATAATAGTAGACCGGCTGCTGATGTGCCGGAACCACGTAGTAGCTTTGTGCTATTACATTGGAAGCCGGCGCGCACAGGCTCGCACAGACGATTAAAGCAGAGAATCGCACGGCTCAACCTTTGGCGGATTGCAACTAACAAGACTTGTAAATCTAGCACGCCGGGTTTGCCAAAACGCAACCCTGCTTCGCGCCGCTACAATCGGCACAATCCGCAGCTAATCGCGGCGCATTAGAAGGCCCACGTAGGCGGGGCAGGGACGTACACGGGCTTTGAACACCCGAAGGCAACACAATTTGGCCATTGATTCGCGGCGGCCCCTCAAGCAATCCCGATCACTTTCGGCCGTCTGAGAGCCTTCGACCGATCCGTACGGCTCGACGTGCAAAAACCCGATCTTGCTGGCCACGCCAGACGCGGTCAGGTTCCTTCTCGTGTGACAGTGGCAACGCTGCGCCGCCACCCCGTCTCCTCGGCATCCGGGTTGAACCAGAGCCAAACCAAAAACCCTCGCCGCGTGCATTCTCATCATGCGACGATCTTCGAACAAGACTTGTTCTAAGCACGTGCGCGCCATTTATTCCGTTGAGCCGCTGTATTCATATACTTAATCGGTGCACGGAACGTGTAACCGCGCGGTGCTAGCGACTGTAGAGGATTTGCCTCTAAGCGCCTTAGCTTCTTGCCTCTCCTTTCATTACAACCATCGTTCATGGACCTTTTTTCTGATAATATTTTTGCCCCGTGATTTGTTATTACCTATAGGGGACGAACGTAACGTCATAACTTGTCCATGCTTAACACAGCGATGCCAGCTTCGGACAAATCTGGTAACATTTTTGCCCTGCGATTTTTTATTACTAATAGAGGGACCTCGCAAGGCGACACACAAGCACGTACGACACCCCCGGGGGGTGGTTCATTTCTTGGGGTTATCGCAACAGAATCTCTCCCGGGGCCTCCGCATATTTCCGCAAAAATAGGATATGCGACCGCGCTAACATACAGGGGTTGTCTTGGATCAAATGGCGAGCGAAGACTCTGGAGCTTATACGAGCGCTGATGTCCAGCATCCGTCCTACCGCTGTCAGGTTTTGGGCTGTTTGGCTGGACACGAAAAAGGCCGGGTTTTCCGGGGAAAGACAGGGCTAGTGCCCCCCACGTCCAAGATGTCCAGGGTGTGGAAGAAATAGAATGCATCTATTTTGTGTATTACAAACGTAATACCTCAAGCACTACAGCTTGCTGTTGTGTCATAACACATTTACTACTTTTGAATAAATGAGTCTTATTTGTTGTTTGTACCTGGACATCCTGGACATCCACTTGGAACCCATTGCTAAATAACGACTTTCGTTGTCCAGGATGCCGTCAGCAGGATGGACACCGGCTGGACATCCTGGACGTGTTACCAGTGATTTAAGACGAGCCCGCACAGCGAAGGATGTAGGGCGATGCTCTCAGATGTGAAGTGAGGAATGGCTAATGGATCGGGTGTGCAGTGAACCCAAAGACGACGCATTGCAAATGCTCAAGATGCTTGGCAACCCCTTTGTCGAGTTACGGGCAATTGCCCCGGAGAGTTCCGGGTTGCCCAGGATTCAGTCTGGGTATTTTGACGACCTGGAAAAGGCTGCTGAAGCAGCCGTGGCATTTTCGGACGATAACCCGGGCTACCAAGGGGTGTACGTCACGATAAATGAACTTGACGGCACCCTAGGCGCGGGCGCCCGTGGTCGCTTGGCCCCAAGCGCAAAGACCACGCGTGACGCCAGGATTGCCAGGCGTAAGACTCTGTTTGTGGACCTTGATCCAGTCAGGGCCGGGGGCATCAGCGGCCCAGCTACCGATTCGGAGCACGACGCAGCGAGGCAAAAAGCAGAGGAAATCAAGGCTTGGGCCAGTTCAACAGGCTGGCCAGAGCCCTTGATGATGGACTCCGGCAACGGAGCCTATCTCATCTACCGCATTGACTTACCTAACGACGAACCCTCTAAGCTGCTTTGCAAGCACGTGCTTGCCGCGCTCGCTGAAGAGTTCGATTGCGAAGCCTGCACGGTGGATCGGAGCGTCAGCAACGCAGCCCGTATTATGCGCGTCGCCGGGACATGGAATCGCAAGCCAGGTGCCACGGATGACCGCATCCATCGTCGGGCGGGCATCCTCTGTGCCCCAGCGGGAGACTGCTTGACCTGCGTTAGCCGCGAGCAGCTTGAGGCTGTTACTGGCCTTGGTACTTCAGCCTCAGTCGAAGAGAAGCCTCGCCAGTATGCCAAACGGGAGCCACTGTCTCCTCAAGCATTTGCTGACCTGAAGCAATTGGTGAGGAACTACCTGACCTACGTGGGTGAGACGTTCACTGAACGCCCAAAGGATAACTACGTTGTGCTTGATCTCGTCGGCTGCACTCGCAATGGGTTTCACGAGGACGGGAATCCGGGTGTCCTTGTTTATCATGATGGGGGAATTGGATACCAATGCTTTCACAGCAAGTGCAATAAAGAGGGATGGAAAGGCTTTCAGGAGCATTTAGTCCAAGAACGTAAAGTCGTGAAGTTCGTCGATTATGCCAAGCATCATCTTGACGAGGTGCTGACGAATGAGTCCGGCCGCAAAGCGATGGACTCTGACTACCTCGCCAAAGTGCATTTGAGCAAGCTCGAAAAGGTGAATGGCAAGCCGCCGATTGTTCACTTTCATGAGAATACCTACTACTACAAGCCTGACGAGGGGTGGCTCAGGGCAACAGCAACGACACTGGAAACTGACATCCGGGTCTCAGTTGCGGAAGTGTACCGAAGGCTCTATGAGCTTCAGAAGGCAGCTTTTGGGGTTAGCTCAATTAAGCCTGTTAGCAGCCACCAAGTCAGGGAGACATATGCGGCGATTCAGTCTCAGTGCAAATTGACAATTGCTTCAGATGTGACGCCACCGTTTTGGATTGAGGACGACCCCTGGAGCGCAGGCGACTTGCTCGTCTTTCGGAATGGGATTCTCAACGTCCGCCTCTATGTCGAGGGCAAGCCCATTCGCGATTGCTTCAGGGAACGCACGCCCAAGCTTTTTTGTCAGACGCGGTGTGATTTTGATTTCCCGGTTGTCGCGACCGAGCCTTCCGAGTGGCTTGCATTTCTTGCGTCACTTGAACAGTCGCCAGAATGGATTGCGGCATTGCAAGAATCAATGGGGTACATGCTGTGGCAAGCCTATGACCTGCATAAGTTCTTTTATTTCATTGGAGTGCCTCGCTCGGGCAAGGGTGTGATTGACCGGACTATTCAAGCATTGGTTGGGGGACCTGCTGCGTGTCACACGGTACAGCTCAATGAGCTACCGAAGTTTGGCTTGCAAGGGGCACGTGGCAAGAGGCTGCTGCGGGTATCAGAGGCGGTTATTACTGGGAAGGACACCCGCGCGGAAGTGTCCATGCTGAAGGCGATTACTGGTGGGGATGAGATTGCACTGAATCTTAAGCATGAGCCCAATACCTCGATTCGGTTGAATGTGAAGGTTCTAATGACCTCGAATGAGCTAATCGAGGGGCTAGACAATTCAGGAGCGCTCGCAGTGCGAATGATACCGCTTGTGTTTACAAAGTCGTTTGTTGGTCGTGAGGATGCGGACTTGGAGAAGCGGTTGGTGCCCGAATACCCGGCAATCGTCCATTGGGCACTAGAGGGCTTGCGAAGGCTTTATGAGAATGGCGGAAAGTTCACGATGCCCGCTTCGAGCGTGAAACAACTAGAAGCGTTCAACGAAAAGATTGCCCCGGTAAATAAGTTTGTACAAGAGGCTTGTGTGTTTCGTCCCGGGCGCGCGATTCAGCCGACAGCGTTGCGGTCAGCGTTTGAGTCGTGGTGTATAGATGCAGACCTTGCGGAAGCGAAGCTATCAGACAAGGCATTCAAAGAGCAATTTGGAATCGCAGCACCGGGTGTCATGAAGAAGCGGATGCCACAGAGGGATTATGTGAAACAGGACACGCCTTGGGACAACAAGGATGCCGAACGTCCTTGGGTTTATTGCGGTATCGAACTGAAGGCTGAATGGCTGGAAGAGCAGCAAACGTCTTCCCACAGTCAGCGCAAGGCTGTGACTGTGAAGCCGGGTGATTCAGTTGGCGATGCGGGCACTGTATCGCAAGAGGTGAGCTTCGCGTTGGCTCCTTAGAGGGCCCTTTGGCATGATTATTTGCAGAGGCACTACGTCCCGAAGTGACGGTATGGCTTCGGTTACTTTAATTAGAAGGAAGCCGACAACGTGGTAAGTAAAGACCCGACACAGTACCGGAATGATGACGTTCTAGTTACTGTCACGAAAGCAAGCCGAGTCCTGTCCGTCAGCCCCCAAAAGCTGTACAGCCTTATGGACAATGGCGCTATTCCGTATGTGACTCTGCCCGTGACTCGCATTCGGCGGATTCCCAGGCGGGCTGTCGCATCGCTGGCCGCGCTGGGGGCTCAAAGGCTCAAAGGGCGAACCAAATGGGTGAGTATGTTAGGCAGAGTCGAAACAGATCGAAACTTAACGGAACAAGCAGGAGCAACCAAAAATGGCTACGAAGGAACCCACGTCAAATCAGACCCACCCCGCCCCGGCAAGCGGAGCAGCTTTGCATCTTCTCTTGAATGCAAAGCAGGCCGCTCAGGCCCTGGGGATCAGTCCCCGCAAGCTCTGGTCTCTCACGGCTGGGGACCAGATTCCCCATGTCCGCATTGATCGGTCGGTTAGGTACTCTCCCCAAGCCCTACAGAATTGGATTGAGGAGCACTCCTGCGCCGTTTAGGCCGTATAGCAGGTTTCCCGGGGCTCATACGGCAACCATTGATGCAGCGTCAATGGTTGCCTATGATGCTTCCGCAATGGCTCGCTTACCCCCAATCTCTTACCAAGTACGCGACTTGATCCGCACCAGCGGCCGGACTGGGTATCGGATCAGCAAAGATACCGGGATCGACGCGGCGACGCTGAGCCGCTTTATGACTGGCAAAGGCGGGCTGAGCCCCGCGAACCTCGATACGCTCGGCCACTATTTCGGCTGGGTCATTTCCGCAAAAGCAATCAAACCCCGCACCGCCAAGAAAGCCAGGTAGCGCATGGCAAGCGTCTTCAAGCGCAAAGGAAGTGATAAGTGGTACGGGTCGTTCATTGACCACGCGGGCAAACGCAAAATCAGAAGCACGGGCACAACCGACAGGCGCGCGGCCGATAGAATCGCCCACAAGTGGGAAGCGGACGCAGCCCTACGTAGAGAAGGCGTCATTGATCCAACCGTAGAGCGTGTTGCCGGAGAAGCGTCTAAGCCTCTTACGGAACACATCGCCAACTACCGAGCCAAGCTGACGGCTGGGGGCCGGAGTGCCGACCACGTTGAACGTACGATCAAGTTCATCGAGCAGATTTGCGAGCAAGCGGACTTCGCGCGTGCAGCGGATATCAGCGCAGCAGGTACGCACAAATACGCCGTAGCAATGAAGGAACGAAAGAGGGCTGCACGAACGATTCAGGCACACCTTACCGCCATCAAATCTTTTACCCGATGGCTAACTGAGAGTGGCTTGGTCGCGCGCGACCCTTTAGCGGGATTGAAGAAGCCGTCCCCGAAGACCGACCGTAGGCACGAGCGGCGTATGCTCCTACCGGATGAATGGACGTGGCTCCGCACGGCTACGCTCAGAGGCCCAGCAAGGTATGGAGTCGCGGGAGCTGAGCGAGTCCTTGTCTACGCTACAGCGATTCAGACGGGCCTGCGGTCGAACGAGCTTGCCCAATTGAAACCCGGGCACCTCTACCTAAATGGCGAAGCCCCGTACATCACTTGCAAAGCCGGCTCAACAAAGAACCGCAAGGACGCCAAACAGTACGTGCAGCCCGAGCTAGCCAGGGAACTTGCAAGCCACATTGCCAACAAGAGGCCAACGGCGCCAGTGTTCAAGCTCCCTCACCTCACAGACCGGGCTGCGATGCTACGAAGTGACCTGGAGGAAGCCCGGAAAGCTTGGTTGTGCGAGGTTGAAGCCGGCTCTCAGGAGCACGCACAACGACTGGAGAGCGACTTCCTGACCCCAATCAATCATCAAGGGGAAAAGCTCGACTTCCACGCTCTCAGGCACACGTGCGGGGCTTGGCTGGCTTTGGCTGGCGAGTACCCCAAAGAGATTCAACGGGTCATGCGGCATGCCTCGATCACCCTAACGATGGACCATTACGGGCACCTATTGCCCGGTAAGGAAGCCGAAGCGGTGACCAAGTTCCCCAGCATGCTCGGGCACCAACCGAGGCAGCAGGGCACCGCAGAGAGTGAGGTAGGGCGGGGTCGCGCAACGTCAGCGCGTACGCCCAAAAATGATAGCGCCAATGATAGCGCGCAGGGGACGAGGTGGAACGACGCATTGCTACCGGCAGCAACCGACTGCGAATCGCCTGCTGTTCAACTGGCCTCGCGAAAGTCTTTGCAGCACAGCACTTTGTGCGATTCGTTGCTAAGTAATGCGAGTGAAGACGACAGTAGGCCCGCCAGGACTCGAACCTGGGACCAAGGGATTATGAGTCCCCTGCTCTAACCGCTGAGCTACGGGCCCGTGAGGGGAAGAATGCGTCGTCGCTTGGCCGGCGGATTGCGCGCCTGCGGCTGCCTCGGCGGGTGCCGGGCGCGGTGCTCGGTGCCGCTGCCCATCATACGGCCGAAGGCCATGACGGCCCAGGTCGCCGCGCGGCCATGAAACGGCCGGCCCGTTATACTGGCAATCGTCGTGCGGTGCGGTTCCAGGCAAGGACCGCCTGCCGCGACTTCGTGCGTCGAAGCGAATTCAGTGGATCAGGTCGAGCAAGCGCAGCGCGAATCAGGCGGAAGTTCTTTATGCGCGCGACTTTGCCCGCCGGTCGGTCGGCCGCCTCCGCGGAGACACCACTCCCCCCAAGCTCGGCGCACGATACGGCGCACCTCGGCGCCGAGCTGGCCGTTCTGGCGCTGGTTTTGGCGGCGTATTTCGCCGCGCGTTGGCCGTTCAGCGAGTTGCCGCTGATGCGCGACGAAGGCGAATATGCTCAGATGGGCCAGGCCCTGCGGCAGGGGCTGCTGCCTTACCGCGACATTTACAATCAAAAGCCGCCGGTGGTGTTCGCGATATTCGCCGCCCTTCAGGCCATCGCCGGCGAAGGCCTGCTGGCACTGCGGCTTGCCACGACGGTCTGGGCCGCGGCCGCGACGACGCTGACCTGGATCGTGGCCCGGCGCTTGTTCGGACCGGTGGGCGCGCTGGGTACGGCGCTCGTGATGGTCGAGCTCTTGTTCGACCTGGCCGGAGTTTTCCACTCGGCCAGCACCGAGTTGTTCATGCTGCTGTGGGTCGCCGCGGCGCTGGCCTGCTGGTATCCGCGCAATCGGCGTGGCTGGCCGGCGCTCGCTGCGGCGGGGGTCTTTGCCGCACTGGCCTGTCAGACCAAGCAGACCGGCATCGCCTTGGTCGGATTCTTGTGTCTCGAACGCGTCTGGGCCTGGCTCACGCGCCGCGAGCCCGGCGAGCCGCTGCGGCAGGTGGCCGCCGATCTGGGCAACGTGCTGACCGCTTTCGCCATCGCCAACGCGGCGATCGTGGCACCTTTCGTGCTCACCGGCACGTGGCAGGACTACGTCACGTGCGTCTGGACGAATAACTTCGCCTATGTCGGACATCGCCATCAGGCGATCGGTCCCTTCGAGCAGATCCGCACGGTGGCCATCTACCTGGTCAACTACAGCGCCGGCACCTGGATCGCCGGGCTGCTCGGCTGCCTGTCGACGCTGTTGGCGGCGCGCGGCCGGGCCGGCGGGCTATGGCTGCTGGGGGTGTTGACGCTCGTCTTCTGCGGCGTCGCCGGCGAATGGTATGTGCAGTATTACATCCCGTTGATCATTCCCTTGGCATTGGGTTGCGGATGTTTTTTCGCCTGGGCAGGCAGGATCACGCTCGATCCGAAAGCGCCAATCGCCGCGCGGTTGGGGGCCGTGGCACTGTTACTCGCCGCGACAGCCGGGCCCCTCTACAAACAATGGCCGACGCTGGCCGACGTCTCGCGTGCGGTCTACCGCGCCGACCAGAGTCAGCCGTTCGATGAGTCGCTGCAGGTAGGACGTTATCTGGCCGAGCACACGCAGCCCGGCGAACCGATTCTGGTCGTGGGCAGTGATCCGGAAATCTACTTCTATGCCCAGCGTTTGCCGGCGACTCGGATGGTCATCACCTACCCGGCTTGCGGACCCTACCCGCACTCGGCCAACTTGCGTGACGAACTACTTGCGGGCTTCGATCGGCCAGACCTGCGGTACGTCGTGCTCGTGAACTATCCTGGTGCTCTGTCCGAGTTCCCGGAATTGATACCCCAGATTCTGGAGCCGACGCTCAAACGCCTGGCCAGCGAATACCAACGGTCCTTTGCCGTGCACGACAGGCACCAGCCGGCGTTGATGCTCGAAGTCTATCGGCGACGAGCGACGGCCGGCCGAGGCACAGAACCACCAGGCGACCCACCACGATGAGCGTCAGCGGAACGGCATTCTTGGTCGATTGGGACGAGTTCCTCAAGCAGTTCGATCAGGGCGGCGGCAGCGAGCTGGCTCCAATCTTAGAGCCGTATTTCGACGCACCTCCGACCAACTGGATCGAGCGATACGAGCCCCAAGATTGGAACGACAACTGGCATGCCACGAGCGAAGCGTCGGAGCTCTACGATGCCATGCGAGCACATCTTGTGGAGCCGGTGCGGCAGCGCCTCGATGAATTCTGCAGCACGTTCTTTTGGTACGAGACGACCGGCGTGCGAAGTGATGCCGGCGCGCTGCCCGATGGGTTCGCGTTGTCGCCACTGTCCGTTGCCACGGCCCTAGGCGCCTTTCAGCGGCTGACGCGCGACGACTATCGCGCCGCGTTCGAACACGTCGAACGGCCACCCCCGGACCAGTGCTGGTTCGGCACGCTCGACGAGATTGAGAAGTATTTCACTATGTTCGCCCGGTTGCTGATGGCCGCAGCGCGCCGCGAACGGGGTGTCGTGGTGTTTGTAGCTTAGGGGCAAGCAACATGCCTGTCGGCGAACCTGACCCAATCGATCTAGTGCTCGCCGATGACGAGGTGCCGCGCCTGATCCTGGTCATCGATCACTCGAGCTGCGACGTCGCTACCTGGCATGACCAGGTGCAGCGCCGTCTGGCACAAGGTGCGGCCTACATCGCGAGCGCACAATTCGTCGCCGACTTTCCCGCCGTCGATCGCACACATGCGAGCGTGCGCTTACTCCTGCGCGACGCGCCGGCCGCGGTTGTCGATGGCCTCCCTGCAAGCGTCGCCTGCGGCGATCATCAAATCTCCGTCTCCGGCCGCAGTTACAAGCATCGGAGCCCGAGCTACCCCCATCCGCCGGCACCGCGTCAATCAACAGCGCACACGCCGGGGCCAAACGCCGAGTTGGCCCGGGCGCTTTTTTCGGGCGAGTTGGAGCCGGCACGTCGGGCAATCGCGGCCGGCGTCGACTTGAATGCCAGCGTGCTCGGGCTCGGCACGCCGCTGGCATGCGCAATCATTGGCGGCCACCCCGAGCTGGTCGAACTGCTCCTGGCATCGGGCGCCAAGTTCCCTGATGAATCGCGTGGCGGGCTCGCCTATTGGCTCCAGGCGCGCATGCTGGGGCATCGCGAGGTTGCCCGGACGCTGGAACGCCTCGGCGTCAGGCCCGGCTGGGCCGCCCGCATGGCCGTGGGGCCGTTGCGCGCCGCGCGCTGGATCTTCAAGCGCTGAACGACGAACAGCCAGACGGGCCTGCTCGGCGACAAACTGCGTTACGGTCGCCTATTCGACGGTCACGCTCTTCGCCAGGTTGCGCGGCTTGTCGACGTCGCAGCCGCGCAGCACCGCGATGTGATAGGCCAAGAGCTGCAGCGGAATGCTGGCCACGATCGGCTGCAAGAACTCGTCGACCACGGGCACCTCGATGATGTCGTCGGCCAGGGCCGCGACGCGATTGTCACCCTGGTTGACCACGGCAATTACCGGTCCACCGCGGGCCTTGATCTCTTCGAGATTCGCCATGACCTTGTCATAGACCAGGCCGTGCGGGATCAGGAACACGCTGGGCGTGTTTTCATCGACCAGGGCAATGGGCCCGTGCTTCATCTCGGCCGCGGGATAGCCCTCGGCATGGATGTAACTGATTTCCTTGAGCTTCAGCGCGCCTTCCAACGCGGTTGGATAGTTGTATTGGCGACCGAGGTACAGGAAGTTGTTGCACTTGTAATAGCGCTCGGCAATATCGCGCACGACGTCGTCGCATTGCAGCGCTTCGTGCACTTTCTCAGGCAGTTGCTGCAACTGCTGAATGATTCGCGTCCCGGCGCCGAAGCTCAGGTGCCGCAACCGGCCAAAGTACAGCCCCAACATCGCCAAGGCCACGCACTGCGAGGTGAACGCCTTGGTCGAGGCCACGCCGATTTCCGGCCCGGCGTGCAGATAGACGCCACCGTCCGCCTCGCGGGCAATCGTGCTGCCCACCACGTTGCACAAGGCCAGTGCACAGTGGCCCTTGCGCTGCATCTCGCGTTGCGCGGCCAGCGTGTCGGCCGTTTCGCCGCTCTGCGTGATGGCGAACACCAGCGTGTTCTTGTCCATCGGCGGATTGCGATACCGCAGTTCGCTGGCGTATTCGACCTCGACTGGGATCCGGGCGAACTCTTCGATGATGTACTCGCCGACCAGCGCCGCGTGGAAGCTGGTGCCGCAGGCCGTGATCAAGATCCGATCGAACGACCGCAGTTGCTGCGGCGTCAGGTTCAAACCGCCAAAGTGCGCCGTGGCTTCGTCGACGCTGAGCCGCCCGCGCATGGTGTTTTCCAGCGTCTGCGGCTGCTCGAAGATTTCCTTGTGCATGTAATGCTCGTGGCCGCAGAGTTCGACGTCGGCAGCCTCGATCTCGAGCTGATGAACGTCGTGGGCCACGTCGCCCTGATCGCGATGAATCACTCGCAACGTGCTGGCCGTCACCACGGCCAACTCGTTGTCGGCGAGGTAGACGATCTTGTCGGTGTGCCCGACCAGCGGCGATGCGTCGCTGGCGACGAAATGTTCGCCCTGGCCCACGCCCACCACCAACGGGCTGCCACAGCGGGCGACAAGGATCACCTCGGGATAATTGCGGAACAGCACGGCCAGGCCATAGGTGCCGATCAATTGCCGCAACGTCGCCTGCACGGCCCGCACCAGGTGGGCATATTTGCCCAAGGCTTCGTCACCGGCGACGCTGTCCAGCTCGGCCGTCTCATCGGCCTGCAATTTCAGGTTCTCGGCAATCAGGTGCGCGATGACCTCGGTGTCGGTGGCCGAGCGGAATTCGTACCCTTCTTCGATCAGGCGCTCTTTGAGCGCTTGAAAATTCTCGATCACGCCGTTGTGCACCACGGCCACCGAGCCGTCGCCGCCCAGGTGCGGGTGCGCGTTGACGTCGGTCGCCGGCCCGTGCGTGGCCCAGCGGGTGTGGCCGATGCCGATCCGTCCGGGAGTGGGCCGATCGTTGAGGCGCCCAGCGAGCAGGTCGATCCGGCCGGCGCTTTTCGTGACGCTCAACTCGCCGTCGCTGCGCACGGTGCAAATGCCGGCACTATCGTACCCTCGGTACTCCAGCCGGCGCAGACCTTGCAGCAAGAACGGCGAGGCCTCGTGCGTGCCGACGTAACCCACTATTCCACACATGGCAGATCAACTCCTGGCGAACGTCGGAAAACCGGCCGAAAAAGCCCCGGAACCCGTTCCGGGCCCGCTGCATTATACGTTTTGCTGCGGTTCTGGCCCCAAACCGGTCGGCGGCAGGACGACAGGTGTCCGGCCGGTCTTCGCCGCAAGCTGCGCAACTCGCCCAACCCCAGCGAGGCGCTTGGCAATGCCCGCTGCCGCCGCTGCAATCGCTACAAGCGGAGCGCCATCCGCCCCGCGTTACGCGCCAAAACTCAAGGGCAACAACACAGCCAGGAACCAACCCCACGCCGCCCCAAGCGCCAGGCTCAACCCAATGCCGAGCCAGTGAAAGAGATCACGCTGGCGCGGCCAAATCAGTCCCACGGCCCAGGCACCCAAACCAGCCGCGAACACCAGCGGCGAGCCCAGCAGAGCCCCGCAGCCGCCGGCCAGTTTGCCCAGCGACCCGGTGTGCACGCCGTTGTCGAGCCACACCAGGTCCCAACACAGCCCGACGAGGGCCGCAGGCAACAAGAGCCATGCGCCGGCTGACCACTGGGCGGGCCGGATGCTCGCGACCAGCGCGGCCAACAGCCCGAGCGCTACGCCGCCAGGGGCCAGGCAGGCCGCCACGAGCCCGAACAAATCGCGATCGAGCGGCCCGATCCCCGGTGCCGTAGCCCATGCTGCGCGCACTGCCAGCACGGCGATGATCACCCCACACGCCCCGCCCAGCACCGGGATGAAACGACCGAGCGTCGTCGCGTTGTTCGGCTCCACGCCCATTTTGCCGGCTCCTCCATCGAGTGCTCTGGCCGTTTCCGCCCACTTTCGGCTAAGCATACCCGCCGCTCGGCCCGTTCATGGAGGATCTGCGGCAATGTCGCAACCGTCGTTTCGCCCGCGCCTGCGTTCGACCAGCTATATCGTCATCCCGGCGCGGCTCGCGTCGACGCGGCTGCCGCGCAAGCTGCTGCTGCGCGAGACCGGCAAGACCCTCTTGCAGCACACCTTCGAGGCGGCGAGCCGAGCCTCGCTGCCGTTGGGTATCTGTGTCGCCGCCGACCACGAAGAAATCGCCAGCGAAGTGCGCGGGTTTGAGGGCGAGGTGCGGCTGACCGATCCCGAGCTGGCCAGTGGCACCGATCGTGTCGCTGCCGTCGCGCAGCAGCTCGACGTCGACATCGTCGTCAACGTACAGGGCGACGAACCCGAGCTGGCCGGCGAATCGATCGACCTGGTGATCGAACTGCTCGAAGCGCATCCGGGCGCCGTGATGTCCACGCTCGCGACGCCGATTCGCAGCCGCGCGCAATTCGAAGACCCGGCCTGCGTCAAAGTAGTGTTCGACGACCACGGCCGTGCGCTCTACTTCAGCCGCGCGCCGATTCCGCATCCGCGCACGTGGAGCGATGCGTTGTTGACGGCCGATCCGCCGCACTTCTACCAGCACGTCGGTCTGTACGCTTATCGCCGCGACTTCCTCTTGCAATTGTCGCAATTGCCGCCGGCGCCGCTGGAGCAACTCGAAAAGCTCGAACAGCTTCGCGTGTTGGCGGCCGGTCATTCGATCCTGGTCGGCGTCGTCGACGAACCGACCGTCGGCATCGATACCCCGGCAGATTACCGGGCGTTTGTCGAACGCTGGCGCGCTCGCTAAGATAGCGCTGACCGGGCGGCACGATCGTCCGCCGCACGCATCCGGGGCCCTTGCGAGGGCCTCTTTCGCGCCGCGCCACCGGTCCACTCTGACCGGCTCGGCCCCCGACCGTACTGGCTGCGCCGCGACGAGTTGGTTCGCTTTTTGCGCATTGTCCCGCTGCGTTTGTTCCCGGGAAAGCCGACCGGGATAAGCCTACCAGGATGGTAAATCTGCCATGACCAAGCACATCTTCGTGACCGGCGGCGTCGTCAGCTCGCTCGGCAAAGGGCTGACCAGCGCCTCGATCGGCATGCTGCTCGAACATCGCGGACTTTCGGTCCGCATGCAGAAATTCGACCCGTATATCAACGTCGACCCGGGCACGATGAGCCCGTATCAGCACGGCGAGGTCTACGTGCTGGACGACGGCAGCGAGACCGACCTGGACCTGGGCCACTACGAACGTTTCACCAACAGCCCGCTGACGCGCGATTCGAACTACACCACCGGGCAGATTTACCAGTCGGTGATCGACAAGGAACGCCGCGGCGAGTTTCTCGGCAAGACGGTGCAGGTGATCCCGCACATCACCAACGAGATCAAGGAGTGCGTCCACAAGCTCGCCGGGCCGGACGTCGACGTGGTCATCACCGAGATCGGCGGCACCGTGGGCGATATCGAAAGCTTGCCGTTTCTCGAGGCCATTCGCCAATTCTCGCTCGATGTCGGCAAGGAAAACTGTCTGTACATGCACCTGACGCTGGTGCCCTATCTCAAGGCGGCCGGCGAACTGAAAACCAAGCCCACGCAGCACTCGGTCGGTCAGCTCCGCCAGATCGGTATCCAGCCCGACGTGCTCATCTGCCGCACCGAACGGGCCATCAGTCGCGACGACCGCGAAAAAATGGCTCTGTTCTGTAACGTACCGGTCGATGCGGTGATCGAAGAGCGCGACAAGGATTTTTCGATCTACGAGGTCCCGTTGAGCCTCGTCGAAAACCGGCTCGACGAGCTGGTGATCAAGCGGCTCGGCCTGACCAAGGCCAAGACACTCGTGCTCGACGACTGGCGCGGGCTGCTGCACAAGTTGCGCAATCCGGAGCGCGAGATCAGCATCGCCGTGGTCGGCAAATATGCCGAGCACCGCGACGCGTACAAGTCGCTCTACGAGGCCCTCGATCATGCCGGCATCGCCAACCGGGCCCAGGTGCGCATCCAGCCGATTCTCAGCTCGCTGGTCGAACGCGAGGGCCCCGAACGGCTGCTCTCGGGCTACGACGGTGTGATCGTGCCGGGCGGTTTCGGCGAGCGCGGCGTCGAAGGCAAGGTCGACGCGATTCGCTATTGCCGCGAGCGGCAGATTCCGTTTTTGGGCATCTGCCTGGGCCTGCAATGTGCAGTGATCGAGTTTGCCCGCAACGTGGTCGGCCTGGCGGGGGCCAATTCGACCGAGTTCGACAAGAATTCGCCGCACCCGGTCGTGTGCCTGCTGGACGAGCAGCGCAAGATCACCGACCTGGGCGGTACGATGCGCTTGGGTGCACAGCGGATGCGGATTGTAGACCAGGAGAGCAAGGCGTTTGCCTGCTACCGCAACGAACAGATCGTCGAACGGCACCGGCACCGCTACGAGTTCAACAACGTTTACCGACAGCAGTTCGCCGCGCACGGCATGCACGTGGCCGGCACCAGCCCCGACGGCGCGCTCGTGGAGATCGTCGAGATTCCCGAGCACCCGTGGTTTGTGGCCGTGCAATTCCACCCCGAGTTCAAATCGAAGCCCACGGCCGCGCACCCGCTGTTCGCCGGCTTCGTCGCCGCGGCCTGCGACCGGCACGCCCTTCGCGCCGAGCGTGGGAAAGAGATCGAGACGCCCTAAAACGTTGCGACAAGCACGATGAGCAATCCGGCATGATGAGCAATTTGGATCCTACGGACCCCGCCTCGGAACAAATCCACGTCGACGAAGACTGGAAGCAGAAGGTCGCGCGCGAACGAGCCGAAGCCGAGCGCCGCATGGCCGAGGCCGCCGCGGCGGGCGAAGCCGCAGGGATGCCGCCGGCCGATTTCACGACCCTGGTCAGCATGCTGGCCACACAGGCCGTGATTTCGATGGGCCAGGTGCCCAACCCGATCACCGGCCAGATCGAGCCGCGCCCCGACGAGGCCCGGCATTTCATCGATCTGCTGGGCATGCTCGAAGAGAAGACCCGGCGAAATCTCACCGGACACGAGGCGAACCTGATCAACAACGTCCTGCACGAACTGCGGATGGCCTTCGTCCACGCCGGCCAACAGCCGGGTGCGGCCACCGCTCAGCCGCCTGATGAGCCCGGCGCTGAGAGCAAAATCATCCTGCCATAGGCGCTCTCATCCTGCCGTAGGCTATGATGCTCTCATCCCGCCATAGGCAGCGGCCATCGGGCATGTTTACCTTGCGCCACCGGGCGGATTTGCCGGGGAGCGATTCCGCGCCATTGCCGCGACGCGTGCGATCGAAGCCGTCGCCGCCTAAAGATCGAGCCACACAGGCGGCTCGCGGCGAAAAAATCCCATGCCCGGAGGGTCGAGGCGGCGATCCGTGCCAGCCTGACCAATTCCTTGGCTTGTTGTTTCCCGACCGGGTGACGGAGGGTGAGAAGCAAAGGCATCCTCATTCCCTGCCGGGCATGGGCGCTGGACTCATTATTTCGATAGGTTGTCGAACAGCCGCTGAAACTTGACCATTCGCTTGTCGAGATAGGCGTGCCAGGCGCGGGGATGCCAGAGCTCGACACACACCCCCGCCCCGACGACGTTGACTTCGCCGCCGGGCTCAACCTGCAAGAATTCGCGAAAGCCTTCCGGGATCACCAGCCGGCTGCGGCCAGCCAGCTTGACGTTGCGGTGTCGGGTCGAGAGCAGCCGGCCGAACATCTGGACCTGGCTGATGCGACCTTCAAACCGGCCGGACCGCATCTTGGCCTTGATCAGCTCGACGCCCTGGTCGAGCTTGGCCTGCCACTGGGCCGCTTTCCACAGGCCCAAACAGCCAGGGCGATGCTTGGCCAAAATGCACTCCTCATCTTCCGTGACCAGCGTGACCGCCAATTCAGGCGGCAAACTCAGCCGATAACGCTCATCGAGCGTGCGGGGAAACTCACCAAGAATGAATTCCTGCGACTCCGACATCCGCAGCAACCAGGGCTCGTGTGGCGAAGTGGCAGATGGCTTCCCGGTGCCGCACCCTGCCCGATCCAGCACAGTTCGCAATCTTGGGCGTTTTTCCCACGTTTTCTGTTTGCATGTCCGCCAAGTTGGGCGTGTTTCCCACGGCGATGATGATACAGAACCCGCCGTGAGTTGCAACCGTTTTTGCCAAAAAAATTTCCAGCCGCGCACGCTGTCAGCCTGCGCGGCGCGCTGCGTCGAACTGCCGGTTCCCGAGCCTTTTATATACTCATCGAGTACACAATTTGGCTGCGAGGCGGCGGGCGCCGGCGTTTTTCCGTACGATCGGCGCTGCGCCGCGACTGCAACCGGCGCGCAGCGTGCGCACCCGAAAGTCGCCGCTCGGCACGCCCCCGTCGACGAGCGACCGCCAGGCGTCGGCGCGGCGGCTCAAAAAAAGGGGACTTCCATCGCGCCGCGACCCACGGAATTGCTCCCCGCGGCGTTTCTCAACGCCGTCGCCGCATGCACCACCAAAGACGACGCATGTCTCCCATTTTGACATCGCATCGGAATTAGGGTTTTGCTACAAGTTCGCTCCCCGGGGGGTTCGAGCCGCGTTCGCAGCTCGAAGAGAAGCCGCCACCGCCTTGCGGCCGATGCTTAGGATGCGTTGCCGATGCCTTCACGGGGACCGGCGGCCCTATCCAGCCGGCGGTTTCGCGCAGTAACAAGTGCCCGCCGTTCGCGCCCTGAGTGCCAGCACGTGTTCTGAGGTGGATATCCGGTGTTGCGCCGTTCGGATGCCCGCGATCCCATCGTCCTGACCGGTATCGGTCTGGTTGTCTCGACCGGGTTGCACCGCGAAGCGGCCTGGCGCGCCGTGCGCGAGGGGCGCACGGCTGTCCGCAAGCTCGACGACATCCCCTTCCTGCCAGCCGGCATGGTTCTAGGCGCCACGGTCGATCTACCGACGGCCGTCCCCCAACAGCTCAAGTGCATCGACTTGTGCCATCGCGCCGCGGCCGAGGCTCTGGCCGACGCGCAGATCGAGTGGCGGCGCGTCGATCTCGACCGCTTCGGCTGTGCAATTAGCGGCCATATGGGCGACGCCGGGTTCTGCGAAGACCGCCTGGGCATTGCCAGACCCGACGATGCCATCCGGTGGTGGGACCAATTCTTCCCTTCGACTGCCTGCTCGATGGTCGCGGCCCGGTACGGGCTCGCCGGCCCCCGCACGGCGCACAGCGTGGCCTGCGCCAGCGGCCTGATCGACATCCTTTCGGCCGTGCGGATGATCGAAGACGATCAATGCGACATCGCCATTGCGGGCAGCGCCGAAGGCATTCTGCCGCTGTTTGCAGCGGGCTTTCACCAGATGCGCGTGCTGGCTTACGACGACGAGCCGATTCGCGCCTCGCGACCCTTTGACGCCGAGCGCAAAGGATTCGTCATGGGCGAAGGGGGCGCCATGCTCGTCCTGGAACGACTCAGTCACGCCCAGCGACGCGGCGCATCGCACATCTATGCCGAAGTGCTCGGCGGTAAAATGCTGGCCCAGGCGCACCACGTGACGGGACTCGATGCCGAGAGTGAGTCGCTGGCCTACTTGATCGATCGCACGCTGGGCGCCGCCGGCCTGGTGCCCGGCGACGTCGACTACATCAACGTGCACGGCACAGGCACCGAGCAGAACGACGTCGTCGAAACCCGCGCCATCCGCCGTACGTTCCGCCGGGCGGCCGAACGCGCACGGATCAGCGCCCTGAAGTCGATGCTCGGTCACCTGGTGAATGCCTCGGGCAGCGTCGAGTTGGCGCTAACGGCCTTGGCCCTGCGCGACGGCTACGTGCCGCCGACGATCAATCTGACCCGGCCCGATCCACAGTGCGACCTGGACTACACGCCGCTGACGGGGCGCCGCGCGACGCTCGAGCATGCCTTGAAGCTGTCCGTGGCGTTCGGCGGCCACCTGGCGGCCGTGGCCTTGCGCCGCTGGCCCACCGCGCAAAGCCTGCTCGATGTGGCCGCCAATTCGGCCGCGTGATTTGCGAGACTCTTCGCCGCGGCGCGACGCCGGCGCTCTCGCTCACTCGCCGAGCGTCGACTTACGCCGCAGGATGTGATGATAGTGCTGGGCAAAGCGATGCGCCTCGTCCCGCACATACTGCAAGAGCCGCAGCCCATAAGCGTGCCGGCTCAACCGTAGCGGCTCTTCCTGGCCAGGGACATAGACTTCCTCTTCGCGCTTGGCGAGTGAAATTACCGTCGGCGGAGTGATCGCCAGCGCGGCGAAGGCAGCCAAGGCCGCATTCAATTGTCCGCGGCCGCCGTCGACCAGCAGGATGTCGGGAAACGGGCGTTCCTCGTCCTGTAGCCGGTGGAATCGCCGCGCCACCACTTCGCGGATGCTCGCGAAATCATCGACGCCGTCGACCGAACGAATCAAGAATCGCTTGTAGCCCGGCTTGAAGGGCAGGCCGTCGATAAACTGCACGAGGCTCGCGACCGTTTGCCCGCCGCCGAGATGAGCAATGTCGACCCCTTCGATGGTGCGCGGCACCTTGTCGAGCTTGAGGATCTTGCGCAGGCCATTGAGGCCGCGCTGGGGGTCGATGTGAAACACCTCGGGCTGCACGTGCGTGGCCAGTTCGCCGCGGCGATCGAGCGTTTCGAGCATCTGAATCTCGTCGCGCAGCCGCGCGGCCTTTTCGAACTGTAGCGCCGCCGCCGCGGCGGCCATTTCCCGCTTCATCTCGGCCAGCAGCCGCGTCTTCTGGCCGTCGAGAAACATCCGCAACCGCTGGATGTCCTGGCGATACTCGTCTTTCGAAATCCGCAAGTTGCACGGGGCCGTGCACTGGTTGATGCTCGCCAGCAGGCATGGGCGATACCAGCGCCAGCGTTCGTCCCCCGCCTCGATATCCAGCGAGCAGGTGCGGAATTTGAAGATCTTCTGCAGCACCTGGATCGCGCCCCGCAGCGCGCTGGCGCTTGCGAACGGTCCGTACAGCTTCGTGCCACGATCGCTTGGCTCGCGGGTAAACTCGACCCGGGGAAAATCCTCGCGGACGAAGATTTCCAGGTAGGGAAAGCTCTTATCGTCCTTCAGATCGACGTTGTATTTCGGCCGGACGTCTTTGATCAGCCGGGCCTCGGCCAGCAACGCGTCGACCTCGCTTTCGGCCTCGAGAAAGTCGATATCGGCAATATCTCGCACCAGGTCGGCGGTGCGGCGGTCCTCGGCGGCCGCCTTGAGAAAGTAGCTGCCGGCCCGCGCGCGCAGGTTCTTGGCCTTGCCGACGTAGATCACGCGGCCGGCGCCGTCTTTCATCAAATAGATGCCTGGCTTCTGCGGAAACTCGCGCACTTTGGCGGCGGCCTGGCGAAACGCCTTCGAGCGGCGCGCGAGATAGCCCCGGGCCGCATCGAGCGCGCGCTCGTCGGCCTCGACTTCCGGCAAGTCGGGCTCATCACCGCCCTCGCCGCGCGGCAAGTCATCTTCGGAATCGGCAGGCAAATGATCGTCAGCCACGGAGCGTTCGCCCAGATTTCCGGTCAGGCAGAAATCCATTCTATGCCCCGACGGTGAGTCTGCGGCGTGGCTGCCGGCACGCTCAGGCTCGATCGGCGATTTCGGCCAGGGCCTGGTAGACCGCGTCCAGCCGGGCTGCGAGTTCGGCCCGGGTGTCGTCGAGCTGGGCGATTTGCTCCGCCGGCTCGTAGGCGAACAGATAGAACTTCACCTTGGGCTCGGTGCCCGACGGACGCACGGCTACGTAGTTCCCCTCGGCGGCCAGGTCGAAAATCACCAGGTCGCCGCGCGGCCCTTCGAGCGGTTCACGCCCCCCCTCGGGACGAATCACGACCAGGTTCTCGTAGTCGCGCACCTGGCGCACTTTCAGGCCCGCCAGCTCGCGCGGCGGCTTGCTGCGCAGCAACTCCATCAGCGCCTTCATCCGCTGCATCCCTTCGGCGCCCGGCATCGTCTTCGTGACGAGCTTTTCCACGTGGCAGCCATACTGCCAGAACAACGATTCGAGCTTCTGGTGCAGCGTCTGGCCCGCGGCCTTGACCTGCGCCGCCAGACAGGCCAAGAGCACCGCCGCGACGGCGGCATCCTTGTCGCGGGCGTAATGTCCGCACAAGTAACCGTGCGACTCCTCGATGCCCAGCAGGAATTTCTCCGGGCCGCATTGGTCCATGATGCCACCGATATACTTGAAGCCGACCTGCAGATCACCCTCGGTCCGGACGCCGTAGTGATCGCCAATGCGGCGCACCAATTCGGTCGTCACCAGGGTCTTGACCAGGTACTGATCGGGCGACAACCGGCCGGCCATTTTGCGCGCCGCCAGCAAGTACTCGGTCAGCAGTGCGCCAATCTGGTTGCCGGTAAAGGTGCGCCATTCGCCCCCCGGCACCAGCGGCGCCGCGCAACCCAAACGGTCGGCGTCCGGGTCGGTCGAAAGAATCACGTCGGCGCCAATCGCTTTGGCCCGTTCGATGGGGGCGTCGAAGGTGGCCGGGTTTTCGGGATTGGCGACGTGACCCGGCACGTTGGGAAAATCGCCGTCCGGCGCGGCGTGCGGCCCGAAGACTTCGACGTCTTTGAAGCCGATCGCCTGCAAGGCGGGCACCACGGACGAGGCGCCCACGCCGTGCATCGGCGAGTACAACACCTTCAGCTCCCGCGGCCCCGGCAGGGCCTGCGCCGCGAGTTGCGCGAGATAGGCTCGGTCGACCTGTTCCTGGCAGTAAACGATTTGCCCCGCACTGCGGGCCATTTCGAACGGCGTGCGTTTGATCGTCTCGACGCTCATCACGCGATCGATCACCCCGCGATCGTGCGGCGGCAGCAATTGCCCGCCCGTGTTCCAATACACCTTCACGGCGTTGTCGCTCGGAGGGTTGTGGCTGGCGGTGATCATGATGCCGCAAGAACATCCTTGATGCCGCACCGCGAAGGACAACTCGGGCGTGCTGCGGTAACCATCGAGGAACCAGACCTTGAAGCCCGAGGCCGCCATCACCTCGGCACACAATTCGGCGAAATGCCGCGAGCGGTGGCGAGTGTCGTAAGCAATCGCACAGCTCGGCTCGCCAGGACCCGGCCGCACCTGCAACACATAGTCGGCCAGGCCTTGCGCGCTTTCGCCCATCGTGCGATCGTTGATGGAATTGCTGCCCACGGGAAACATTTTCCCGCGCCGGCCCCCGGTCCCGAAGGGAATCACCGTCCAGAAGGCATCGTCCAGCTCGCGCCAGCGTGCGGCGGCGACCAGCTCAGCCACCCGCGCGGCGTACTCGGCATAACGCGGCTCGGTGAGCCAGGCCTTGAGATTGCCGACGGCCGAGGCCGTGAGCTTGCCCGCCTGTGCGGCGGCTTCGACTTGAGAAACAACGTCAGCGTATTTGGACGAATCGGCACTGGCGGTCATCACGACGCTCGAACCTCCGTGAGGAAACTACGACGGGCTGCTCGGGGAGCGACTCAGCGGGCGGCGCGCATATTTTGCCGGAAGTGCCGCGCGCACGAAAGGCGTTCCGCAGCGCCGTTCGCCCAGCCAGGTGCTGGTGTATACTCTCCGCCGCCGAGCGTTCCACGTCTCATGCACTTCAGGGCATCATGGCCACCGAACCGATCATCAGCGTATCCGGCCTCCGCGGCGTTATTGGTCAAAGTCTGACGCCACCCTTGGCGATGCGCTATGTCGCAGCCTTCGCCTCGACCGCGCCCGCGGGGCCCTTGGTGGTCACGCGCGACGGCCGCGCGACGGGCCCCATGCTGGCCGACGCGGTCCGCAGTGTGCTTTGCGCCGTCGGCCGCGACGTGATCGACGCCGACGTGGCCGCCACGCCTACGACCGGCGTGCTGGTGCGCCACCTGCGCGCCGCCGGCGGCGTGCAGATCTCGGCCTCGCACAATCCGCCACAGTACAACGGCCTCAAGCTGTTCTCGCCCGAGGGGCGCGTCATTTCGGCCGCCGCCGGTCAACAAGTGATCGATCGTTACCGCGCGACAGAACCCGGCTGGGTCGAACACGATCACTTGGGCCGCGTCGAGCATTGCGCCGATCCACATGCCGAACACCTGCGCCTGGTGCTGGCCACGGTCGATGTCGAGCGCATCCGGGCCCGCCGATTTCCGGTCCTCGTCGACTCGAACCACGGGGCCGGCAGCCTCTTGGCGCGGCGTCTCTTGCAAGAGTTGGGCTGCACAGTCACCTGTCTGGGCGATACACCCGACGGCAAATTCGCGCATCCTCCCGAGCCGACGGCCGACAATCTGGCCGGCGTCTTGCAGAGCGTGCGTCAGGCGAAGGCTGCCGTTGGGTTTTGCCAGGATCCGGACGCCGACCGCCTGGCCGTGATCGACGCCGACGGCCGCTATCTGGGCGAGGAATACACCTTGGCGCTGTGCGTCGATCATGTGCTCCGCAGCACGCCCGGCCCGATCGCGACGAACTGTTCAACAAGCCGGATGTCGGAAGACCTGGCGGCGAAATACGGCGTGGCGTGCACACGCTCGGCCGTCGGCGAGGCGAACGTTACTGCCGCCATGCTCGCCAAGCACGCGGTCTTCGGGGGCGAAGGCAACGGCGGGCCGATCGATCCGCGGGTCGGCTATGTGCGCGACAGCTTCGTCGGCATGGCCCTGATCCTCGACGCGATGGCCGCTCGCAACCTGCCCATCGCCGCGCTGGCCGCCGAATTGCCGCGCTACGAGATCTGCAAGACGAAGCTCGAACTGCCGCGGGAAAAGATCGACGGGGCGCTGGCGGCGCTCGAGCGCGAATGCAGCGATGCCCAGGTCGACAATCTCGACGGGCTACGGCTCGATTGGCCGGGGAAGTGGCTCCTGGTTCGCGCCAGCAACACCGAGCCCATCGTCCGCGCCGTGGCCGAAGCTCCGACGGCCGCCGAGGCCGAACGGCTCTGCGAATTGGCGTTGGGCATCATGCGCCGCGCGTAAGCGCGCTCGAGCGGCGCGTAGGGCGCCGGGCCGTGCACCGCGTCAGGCGGCCGCCTGGGGGCGATGATGCTCGGGCCAGCCAAAGGCCTCGAGCAGTTCGGTCAGCGTGACCGTGCGTCCGTCGATCTCAAGCGGCGCCTCGGCCGTCGGATCGCACACCAGGTCGATCGTCCCGTCGGCCAACACGAATTGATCGAGGTCGCGCACCAACCCGTCACGCACGGCCTGGCGCACGAGGTGGCCACGAGTGGCGAGTTCGTCGCGGGCGTCCGAGCCGAAGCTCTGGCTGGCGCGATGCGCCAGCACCGGCAAATATTCAGTCGGGATCTCGACAATCTTCGGGACGTAGATCTTGACCTGCATCCCCGAAACCTCAAACGAAGTGGCCGAGCACGGGTTGGCTCGCTAGCACGCGCAGGGCACAGGGCCTTGTACTCGCGCACGAGACGACTATCCGCTGTTATCGGCCGCCGAACCGCTCAGGTTTCGTCAGCCGTCGCAGTCCGTTGCCAGCAGCAGGCGCTGGCGGGCGAATTGCCGCATGCCTGTCGGGCCGGGGCACCGGCAAGAACTCGAAGCTGCGCTTGGATTATGCTATCAAAGCCGGCAATGGGGGGAGACCCAGAGTCGAAACAATCGTCCCAAGGCAAGCGTACCGGGGAGTCTCTGCGATGCGATATCGTTTCTTGCTGATCGTCGGCAGTCTGTTGGCGCTGTCCGGCTGGGCCGCGGCCGACGACTACGTGCTGCATACCTTCGAGCGCAAACAGCTCACGCCGATCTTCTATTGCGAAGGCGCGAGCTTCGGCGATTTCAACCGCGACGGGAAAATGGACGTCGTCTCGGGACCTTTCTGGTACGCGGGCCCCGAGTTTACCGAAAAGCACGAGTACTACCCGGCCAAGCCTTATGACAAGAACGGCTATTCGGACAACTTCTTCGCCTTTACCGACGACCTCAACCACGACGGCTGGACCGATATCCTGATCGTCGGCTTCCCCGGCAAAGAGGCGTTCTGGTACGCCAATCCCCAGGGCCAATCGGGCCACTGGCAGCGCCACGAGGCGTTCGACATCGTCGACAACGAGTCGCCCCAGTACACCGATTTGACCGGTGACGGACGGCCCGAGCTCGTGTTTCACACGCGCGGGCAGTTCGGCTATGCCGGCCCCGATCCGGAAGACGCCACGAAGCCCTGGAAGTTTCACGCCGTCGGCCCGGCCGGGCCCTATCAGCGGTTCACTCATGGGCTAGGCATCGGCGATGTGAACGGCGACGGGCGCATGGACATCCTCGAAGCCAAGGGCTGGCTCGAGCAGCCACCCGCCGGCACGGAAGGGTTCTGGCAACGACACGACGCCAATTTCGGCAACGGCGGCGCACAGATGTACGTCTACGACGTCGACGGCGACGGCGACAACGACGTCATCACCAGCCTCGCTGCGCATCAATATGGGCTCGCCTGGTTCGAACAAACGCGCGAGGGCGATGCGATCAACTTCACCCAGCATCTGATCATGGGCGACAAGCCCGAGCAGAACGAGTACGGGCTCGTGTTCTCGCAGATGCATGCCGTCGAACTGGTCGACATGGACGGCGACGGGCTCAAGGACATCGTCACGGGCAAGCGGCACTGGGCTCACAATGGCAACGATCCCGACGAACGCAGTGCGGCCGTGTCGTATTGGTTCAAGCTGGTGCGCGGCGAGCGGGGCGTGCACTTCGTGCCGATGAAGATCGACGACAACTCCGGCGTCGGCACACAGCTCGTGGTCGGCGATCTCAACGGCGACAAGCTGTACGACCTGGTCGTCGGCAACAAGCTGGGCACGTTCGTCGTCTTGCACCACGCCAAGCCGGTCAGCCGCGAGGAATGGGAAGCGGCGCAGCCCAAGCCCGTGCAACCCCAGGCCGCGAACGATCCCGCGGCCGGTCAATTGCCGACCGACGAAGCAGGCCACACGGTCGACCTCGACTTTGAAAGCGGCACCCTCGACGGCTGGGCCGTCGAGGGCAAAGCCTTCGACCGCCAGCCGGTGCGCGGCGATACGGTCGCCGCTCGCCGCAACGACATGCGGAGCGAGCATCACGGCGACTACTGGATCGGTACCTTCGAAGTTGCCGGCGACGCACCCCGGGGCACGCTGACCTCACCCTACTTTGTGGTGTCGCAGCCCTGGGCCAGCTTCCTCGTCGCCGGCGGCGCCGCTCCGGCCACGCGCGTCGAACTGGTGCGCGAGGGACGCCCGGACCCGATCTATAGCGCCACGGGCGAAAACACCGAGAACTTGCAGCCCGTCGTCGTCGATTTGCGCCCCTACCAGGGGCAGAAGATCGCCGTGCGCATCGCCGACACCAGCGCCGGCGGCTGGGGGCACATCAACTTCGACAACTTCCGGCTGCACGCCGAACGGCCCAAGTTCGCCAACGAGCGGACCGTGATGCCGGTGGACCAGTATCCCTATGCGGGGCTCTCGCCCGACGCGGCCGCGAAGGCCATGACCGTGCCCGACGGCTTTACGGTCACGGCCTTCGCGGGCGAGCCGGACGTGCATCAACCGATCGGCTTCTGCTTCGACGACCGCGGCCGGCTGTGGGTGGCCGAGGCCTATTCCTACCCGGCCAAGCTGCCCGCCGATCGGGCCAAGGACCGCGTACTGATCTTTGCCGATACGGACGGCGACGGTCATTTCGATGAACGCAAGGTGTTCGCCGAAAAGCTCAATCTCGTCAGCGGCATCGAGTATGGACATGGCGGCCTATGGATCGGCGCGGCGCCTGAGTTGTTGTTCATCCCGGACCGCAATCACGACGACCAACCCGATGGCCCCGCTGAAGTCTTGCTCGACGGTTGGGGTTACCAAGACTCGCACGAAACGCTGAACACGTTCATCTGGGGGCCCGACGGCTGGCTCTATGGCTGCCACGGCGTGTTTACCCATTCGCTCGTCGGCAAGCCGGGCACTCCCAAGGACGCGCGGGTGCCGATCAACGCCGGCATCTGGCGTTACCATCCGACGCGGCACGAATTCGAAGTCTTTGGGCACGGTACGAGCAATCCCTGGGGAGTCGACTTCGACGACTACGGCCAGACCTTCTGCACGGCCTGCGTGATCCCGCACTTGTATCACATCATCGAAGGCGCGCGCTACCAGCGGCAGGCGGGCCAACACTTCAATCGCGCGACCTATGCCGACATTCAAACCATCGCCCGGCACCGTCACTGGATCGGTGCCAACCCGCACGGCGGCAACAATCGCTCCGACGCCGCCGGCGGCGGTCACGCCCACAGTGGCGCGATGATCTACCTGGGCGGAGCCTGGCCCGCGGTGTATCGCAACCAGATTTTCATGAACAACATCCACGGCAATCGAATCAACGTCGATCGCCTGGGTCCGGAAGGCTCGGGCTATTTCGGCGATCGGGCGCCCGACTTCCTGCTGACCGGCGACACCTGGTCACAGATTCTGAACCTGCGTTACGGTCCCGACGGGCAGGTCTACATGATCGACTGGTACGACGCGAACGCCTGTCACCGCCTCGAGGCCGACATGCACGATCGCACCAACGGGCGCATCTACAAGATCAGCTACGGCAAACCGGAGCCGAGCGCGGTCGACCTGACGCAGGCGTCGGACCTGGAATTAGTGGCCTATCAGCTCCATGCCAACGACTGGTTCGTGCGCCATGCCCGGCGGCTGTTGGCAGAGCGCGGTGGTCAGGAAGAGGTCTGGCGCGCGCTGGACAAGATCGCCTTCGAGCACGCCGATCCGACCCGCCGCGTGCGCGGCATTTGGGCCTTGCAAGCGTCCGGAGGTCTGACGCTCGACCGCATCGAGCGCGCGCTCGGCGATGAATCGCCGTACGTGCGCGGGTGGGCCATTCAATTGGCCCACGATGGTCACGAAATGGGCCCCGAGTTCATGCCGCGATTGCTGGGCCTGGCCGAGAAAGACCCTTCGCCGGTCGTACGGCTGTATCTCGCCTCCGCGGCGCAAAAGGTCCCGCTGGAAGAGCGCGTCGCGCTGTTGCGCGCCTTGCTCGCCCACGGTGAAGACGCCGGCGATCACAACTTGCCGTTGATGTATTGGTATGCCCTCGAACCGCTGGCCGCGGCCAATCCCGCGGCGGCGCTGGAGCTCGCCTCGGCCACGACGATCCCGCCCTTGCTCGAATTCACCGTCCGCCGCATCGGCGAGACGGGCACGCCCGAGGCGATTGCGTTGTTGGTCGACGGCTTGAACCAGGCCGGCAATGCCGTGCAGCAATTGACGCTGCTCGGCGGCATTCAAAAATCGCTGGAAGGTCGGCGCCGCGTCGACATGCCCGCCAATTGGCCCACAACCTTTGCACGGCTCTACCCGGCGGCGCCCCCCGAACTGCAATCGCGGCTGATGGCCCTGGCCGTGACGTTTGGCGACAAGAGCGCGTTCGACGCGTTGAAGAAGGTGCTCGTCGACCGGTCGGCCGACGCCGAGCTGCGGATGAACGCGCTCACGGCGCTCGTGGCCGCGAAGACCGAAGGTCTCGCCGGGGTGCTGCAATTGTTGCTCGACGATGCGGCCCTGCGCGGAGCGGCGCTGCGCGGGCTGGCGGGCTATGACGACCCGGCCACGCCCGAACGGATTCTCGGCATCTTCGCCGAGCTGACCCCGGCCGAACGGCGCGACGCCCTGGCGACGATGGCGGCCCGCGCGGCCTCGGCCAAGGTGCTGCTCGCCGCAGTCGGGTCGGGGCGGGTGCGCGCCGCCGATCTATCGGCGGACGTTGTTCGTCAGCTCAAGAATCTGCGCGACGCCGAGGTCGACCGGCTGATCGGCGAAGTCTGGGGCACCGCCAGC
Source organism: Pirellulales bacterium (assembly GCA_019694435.1). Classification (NCBI taxonomy): domain Bacteria; kingdom Pseudomonadati; phylum Planctomycetota; class Planctomycetia; order Pirellulales; species Pirellulales bacterium. The sequence continues at coordinate 22,042 of JAIBBZ010000035.1, read as the reverse complement.
GAAACCACCGCCGACAAAGCCCAGTTGATCGCCCAGTACAAAGACGTGCTCGGCATGCCGCACGGCGAGCCCGACCTGGCCCTCGGTCGGGCCGTGTTTGCGCGCACCTGCCAGCAGTGTCACACGCTGTTCGGCGTCGGCGGCAAAGTGGGGCCCGAGTTGACCGGGTCGAACCGCGCGAACCTCGACTACATCCTCTCGAACATCCTCGATCCGAGCGCGCTGATCGGCAAGGAATACGTCGCGCAAGTCCTGGCGCTCGAAGATGGCCGCGTGGTGACGGGCATCGTCCGCAACGAAACGCCGCAGGCGCTGACGGTGCTGACGGCCAACGAAACGCTCGTCATTCCGCGCGATGAAATCTCGGAGATGGCCGCCAGCGACAAATCGATGATGCCCGACGACATCCTCAAGCCGCTCAACGAAACGGAGCTGCGCGGTTTGATTGGCTACCTTGCCAGCCCTGGCCAGACGCCGATGCTGGCCATGGCCGACAACGCTAAGACGCTCTTCAACGGCCGCGACCTGACCGGCTGGAACGGCAACCAGGAAGTCTGGCACGTCGAGAACGGCGAACTCGTCGGCAAGTCGGCCGGGCTCAAACGCAACGAGTTTCTTTACACCGATCTCGAGGTGTCGGATTTCCGGCTCAAGCTCGAGGTGCAATTGGTCAACAACGCCGGCAACAGTGGCGTGCAGTTTCGTAGCGAGCCGATCGAAGGCGGCGAGATGCGCGGCTATCAGGCCGACATCGGCGTCGGCTGGTGGGGCAAGCTCTACGAGGAAAGCGGCCGAGGCTTGCTGACCAAGAAATCGGGCGAGTCGTTGATCAAGCCGGGGGAATGGACCACCTATGAAATCGAGGCCGTCGGCGGCCACGTGCGGCTCTGGCTCAACGGCCAGTCGATCGTCGATCTGGACGACCCCGACGGCCGACGCCGCGGCGTGTTGGCCGTCCAGGTGCACTCCGGCGGGGCCACCGAGGTGCGATTCCGCAACTTCGAGCTCACGATCCTGAATCCCGACGGCAAGCCCGCTGAAATCGAGGCGGTCAGTTCCGCGCAAGGCAACTGATTCTCGCGCCCCCGCGCGGACCGTTCAGCAGGCCACTCTCGGTCGCGCCGGCCGAGGCGCGGCAGACGCTGGAATCTCTGGTCGTTTGCTGCGCGTTATACGCCCGCCGGCAACCTCGCCCGTTGCGGTAGCACGGGTAGCCGGGCCGCGCAGTTCGGTCTGCGATCGTCTCGCCCCCTCGTTCCCTAGCGCAAGGCAAGGCCATGGCCCCCAATTCCGAGCTGCAAAGCCTGCGGACCGATTTGAACCGCCTCGGAACCGAGCTGCACCGTGCTCAGACCCTGTTGGCGGCATTGAGGACGCAGCATCGCGAGCTCGCTGACCGTATCGAGCATATGGCCAGCCAGGGCCCCATCGTGACACCCGTGCCCGGGCCGACTGAGTGCATCATCGAAGTGGCGATCGTGCCGGAACTGGATGAGCAGACCACTGCGCCCGTGCATCTTCGCTCAAGTCCGGCCATTCCCGTGGCGGCTACCGAGATTTTTCCTCAGGAGTCGCGGCCGCGGCAGATCACTGATCTCGGGCAGCTCGAAACGATCCTCGGGCGGCAATGGCTCACCTGGCTAGGAGGGCTGGTGTTGTTGCTGGCCGTGGGCTTCACCGTCCATTGGGTCTGGATCACCTTCGCGATCCCCGCAGCGTTCAAGGTATTTGGGCTGCACGTCCTGGGGCTCGGACTCCTCACCGGGGCGTGGTACGTCGCGCGCCGTGGCTTGCCGGCCATCGGCGAGGCCCTGGCGGGCGTCGGCCTGTTCACCCTGTATGCCACGGCGCTGGCGGCCCATCGCCTCTACGAGCTGTATCCGACCGGCGTGGCGCTGGTCGAGTGTTGCGGAATCAGCTTTCTCGCGATCGGCCTGGCGGTCGCCTCATCGAGCCGGGCGATGATCGTGCTGGGCGCCCTGGGCGGGTTCCTGGCGCCACACCTGGCCTCGCCACCCGGCGGCGACTCGACGGGGTTGTTTCTCTATTACGCCGTCCTCAACGCCGCACTGACCACGACCAGCATCGTGCGCGGCTGGAAGTTTCTCAACCCGCTCGCACTGACGGCCACGGTGGTGATGTTCGGCCTCTGGCTCGGCACCGAACTGTCGGACGTCGCCAGCCTCGCGGCGGGCGTTCGCTTCAGCGCGCTGGCGCTGGCCACGCTGCACGCCACGATCTTCCTGCTCGCGACAACCGTACCCGCCTGGCTGCGCCGCAGCCACAGTTCCTTTTCCGACTGGATCACGGCCGCGGCGAACAGTCTGCTGTACATGCTGTTCGTGTGGGCCGTGTTCGCTCCCCACGACGATCTTCGACTCGACTGGCTGTGTGGAGCGCTCGCTGCTTTGCACGGCGGGCTGTTCCTGCTGGGCGATCGATGGGCCGGGCGCGACGATCGGCTTGCCCGCGTGCACCTGGCCATCGGCTGCGCGCTGCTGACGGCGACCATTCCGCTGGCGATGGCCGACTTCGCCTATCTCGGCCTGGCGTGGTGCCTCGAGACGTTGTTGATTTCGGCCGTGGCCGTTCGCTTTGCCGATCTGCAGCTGCGCTTCACCGCGCTGTTGGTCGCCTTGCTGGCCATCTTGCGACTGGCGTTTCACGATCATCAACTGGGCCACGAGGCGTTCCTCGTGGCGGGCGTTCAGGTCAACGTGCTGACGATGGCCGCCGGCGCCGTCGCGCTGATGTTGGCCGGCCTGGTCGAATGGATCGTGCCTCGCCGCACCGAGCCGGACGAGATCGTCGCGCAATCCAGCACCGCCTTGGCCGGAATCCTGCTGGCGGCAGGCAATGTCATGCTCCTCTTGGCGCCGACCTGCCAATGGGAGAACCGGCTGGTGTTGGCCTTCTGGACGGTTGACGTCGCGATCGTCTGGGCGCTCGGATTTCGCCTGAACCATGTCTGGACGCGCATTTACGCGGCCACGCTGGCCCTGGGCATGGTAGGCACGTTGGCGCTGCAGCTGGGCGATCGTATCGAGGGCATCGCCTGGCCCGTCGTCAACGCCCGCTTTGCGTCGCTGGCCCTGGTGACCGCGCTGTACGGTTGCGCGGGCTGGGCCTATCGCCGCGCTGCCCGGCGCGATGCCGTGCGTGGCCTGGCCGGTTTCGAGGTGTGGTTCGATCCCGCGCTGGCCGTGCTGGCCGTCTTGTCGTTGGCCACGGCGCTGGGCACGGAGATCCATGCGTGGTACCGCGATCATGCCCCTGCGTATCAGGCAGGGGGCTCCTCGTACTGGATGGCCCGGCAGGCGACCTTCTCGATCGTCGGAGCGATTTATGCCGCGGCGCTTGTGACCGGGGGCATCGTTGGCCGCCACCGCACCTACCGGCTGCTGGGCATGCTGGGGCTGCTGTCGGTGGTTGCCAAAGTGCTGCTGGTCGACCTGGCCGAGCTGCAATGGCTGCCGCGCATCCTGGCCTTGGCCGTGCTGGGAGTGATGCTCTTGGCGGTTTCGGCGTTCTATCAGCGCCTGAGCCGCAACGGGCTCGGCTCGAATCCCGATGCGTAGCTTTGAACCGTTCTGGGACGCGCAACCTCGCGCATGACCCTGCCGAGCATCGGAACGCCGTGTCGGTCGGCCGCCGCAACTTGAAAGCCGGCGCTCAGCCCACGACGTCGTGGACCACTTCGCCGAACACATCGGTCAGGCGATAGTCGCGGCCGCCGTGGCGATAGGTGAGTTGGGTGTGATCGATTCCCAACAGGTGCAGAATGGTTGCGTGCAGGTCGTGCACGGTGACCTTCTTCTCGGGCTCGGCAAACACACCGTACTCGTCGGTACCGCCGTAGGTGAAGCCCGGCTTGACGCCGCCGCCGGCCATCCAGACGGTGAACCCGAAACGGTTATGCGTGCGCCCGGTGGCCGAGACGACGCCGGCCGGGTTGACATGCACCATCGGCGTGCGGCCGAATTCGCCGCCCCACAGCACGAGCGTCTCGTCGAGCAGTCCCCGCGCTTGCAGGTCGGCCAACAGGCCGGCGATGGGCTTGTCGATCGCCGTGGCGTTGGCGCGATGGCCTTGCTCGAGATAGAAGTGCTGGTCCCATTGGTCGTACTGGTCCAGCTTGGGCGGAAACAATTGCACGAAGCGCACGCCGCGCTCGATCAGCCGGCGCGCGAGCAAGCACTGCCGGCCGAATCTGTCCGTGTCGTATTCGTCGATCCCGTAAAGTTGGCGCGTCGCTTGCGATTCGCCGCTCAGATCGACCAGTTCGGGCACTGCCGTTTGCATGGCGAACGCCAGCTCGGCCGATTGAATCACCGCTTCGAGCTGCGAGTGTCCGGCCCAGGCCCGGGCAAAGTCGCGATTCTGCCGCTGCGCGAGCGCGACCTTGGCCGCTTGCAGCTCGGCCGTCGGCTCCTGGCGCGCCAGGTCGGCGACGGGATACTTCCCCTCGTGAAACACGGTAGCCTGGTGGACCGCCGGCAAGAAGCCGTTGGAATAACAAGCGGCGCCGCCGATCGGGATCCGGCCGCTGTCGAGCACGATGTAGCCCGGCAATTCCTTCGAGTCGCTGCCGAGACCGTAGGTGAGCCATGCGCCCATGCTCGGTCGCCCGGCGCGTCCGCTGCCGGTGTTCATGAACACGTTGCCGGTGCCGTGCTCGCCGTGATCGGCCACCATCGACTTGATAAAGCACATTTGATCGGCGTGCCGCGCGAGGTTTGGAAAGATCTCGCTCATCCAGGCCCCGGACGCGCCGTGCTGGGCAAATCGAAACGGCGATTGCATCACGTGCCCGCCGGCGTTGAACTGCACATCGGGCACCTGGATCTTGATCGGCTGGCCGTGTTCTTGTTTCAGGAGCGGCTTGTAATCGAACGTGTCGAGATGCGACGGCGCACCGCTCATGTAGAGGTAGATGACCTGCCTGGCCTTGGGGCGTTTTCCGGCGGTGGAACTGCGCGGCGCTGGCTGTGACGACTGTTCGCAGCCAAGCAGCCCGGCGAGGGCCATCGCGCCGAACCCGCAGGCCGACCGTTGCAGGAAATCGCGGCGCGAAGCCCGGAGGCTGCGGTGCAGGGAGCCGAAATTGTTCATCGAATGCGCCTGCGCTGTTCTCGATCAAGGCACATAGACAAACTCGGCCAGGTTGAACATCACCTGGCACAAATCGGTCCAGGCCAGTCGCCCGGCGGCGTCTGCCGCCTGGCCTTGCTGTTCATAGCGTACACGCTGCGCCGCCAGGAATTGGTCGGCCGACGAAGTTTCGACCGCGGTGGGCGGGCGGCCCAGCGCCTCGACATACATCCGTTCGATCCGCTGTTCCGGAGGTTTGATGGACGCTAGCCGTTCGGCCCAGGCCAGCGCCTGTTGTGCGACCAAGGCATTGTTCATCAGGGCCAGCGACTGATTGGCCACGACCGACGACTCCCGGGCCCCGATCGTCTCGCTCGGCCCGGGCAGGTCGAAGGCCCGCAACAGCTCGGAAAGGTGGTTGGTGCGCACTTCCTGGTAGATCGACCGGCGGCGGTCGCCGTCGAGCGGCCCCGACACCAACGGCAAGTCTTCGCCCACATCGAACTTGTCGAGATGCAGCGGTACCGGCGGTCCACCTCGCGCTTCGTTCAAATTGCCGGCAACTGCCAGCAGGGCGTCGCGCACGCACTCGGCCTCGAGTCGCCGCAACGGCATGCGATGTAGCCACGCGTTGTCGGCGTCGAACTGTTCCATGGCCTGGTCCGCCTGGCTGCTCTGCCGATAGGTGTTGCTGGTCACGAGCAGTCGGTGCAGCGCCTTGAACGACCAGCCCTGGTCGATGAACCAACGGGCCAGCCAATCCAGCAGTTCGGGATGCGACGGCGGCTCGCCCAACATGCCAAAGTTGTCCGGCGTGGCCACCAGGCCGCGCCCGAAGTGATGGTGCCAGATGCGATTCACGGCAACTCGGGCCGTCAGGGGGTTGTCGGACGAGGCCAGCCAGTCGGCCAATTCCAGCCGGCCGCTTCCGGTTTGCGGTGGCGGCTCGTGGCCCTGACACAAGGCCGCGACATACCCGCGCGGCACTTCGTCGCCCGGATTGTGCGGGTCGCCCGAACGGTGCAACCGCATGTTGTGCGGGCTGCGGTCCCGGCTCACGATGCCGATAACCGAGGAGGGATAAGTGGCTTCCAGTTCGTTGCGCTGCGCCGTCAACTGCGCCAGCTCCTCGCGTTCGGCCGGCGGCAAGAACTCCTCGATCGACGGGGCGACCAACGGCGAATCCGGGCCGGTCATGGCGACGAAGATCTCGTGCAAGTCGGCATCCGCCAATCGAAAGTTCGGCGCGGGCCCCGTGCTGCCGGCGCGCGACGCGTACTGTGCGGCGGCCGCTTGCAGGGCACCGACAATCGCGTCTTCGATGCGCTGGGCCGCCTGTTGGGGCGTGGTCACCTGCGGATCGGTGAAAATCTCCAGGATCAAGCGATTGGGCGACGGCCATTCGGCAGGAAAAGGCGACTCGTCGGTGAATTGCAACTCGTCGACAAAGACCCTGCCGCCCGGTTCGGAGCGCTCGTCGACAATTTCCAGCGTGACGTCATGGCCGCGATAGGGCTGCACGTTGAACCAGCGCCGCGACAGGCGCATCGTGCCCTCGCCGGTGGCGCAGACGTCGCGCGGCTCGGGCAACACCTGGCTGTTGAAGATCAGGTTCAGGCCGGCCTCGCGCTCGGCGTTGTCGCCGGCAATCAAGAACGTCAGGTAGCGATGCTCAATATGCACGTCGCGCCGCACCAGGCGTCCGACGGCCGCATCGGCGCGCGTGGCGCTTGCGCACACGCCCTGCCCCACCGCGCCGACCAGCTCAGTCGGCAAGTCGGTCGTGGCGACCGCCGGAAATGCGGCGCCGGTCGATTCCCAACCGTCGGCCTGCGGTTCCTCGAAATCTTCGAGCTTGACCCAGGTTTGCTGGTGTTCGCGTCGCAGGCGATCGAACTCCAGCAGGCGGTCGCCGATCGTGCGAATCCGCCGGTCGAAGCGATCGTCGTTGACTCGCAGCAGCTTGATCCAGGGCACAAACACCGGGTGCGACTGGTGCCGACTGCCCGTGAGTAGCTGGTACCAGCGCCGCGCCTCGTCATAGTCGAGGCCCCGCGCGGCGAGTTGTTTGCGGTCGCGCGCCTCGTCCGGAAAGTCGTCGTGCCAGATCCGCCGCGCCTCGAGCAGGTACTCGGCCGTGCGCTGCGCCGCCTCCAGGCGCGGGGCGAGCCACTGTTGGCGCAGATCGGGGCGTTCGAGCAGGTCGCGAGCCGCTTGCGCGTTGACCAGTAGCTGCGATTCCTGCTCGGCAATGGCCCGGTTTCGCTCGGCCGTGTTGACACACGCCTGGACGTTGGTCGTGCTCTCCAGAATGCCCGCCAAGGCGTAATAGTCGGTCGCCGGAATGTCGTCGAACTTATGATCGTGGCATCGAGCACAGGCCAGCGTGAGCCCGAGAAACGCCTTGCCCAGGGTATCGATGCGGTTTTCCATCTCATTTGCCAGCGCGACCGGCTGATCGACCGGTACGTTCAGCATGGCGCCCAACCACAGCGCGCCGGTGCCCAGCGGGGCCCAATCGTGGCCGCCGTCGTCGCTGGGACGCGGATCGGCCAACAAGTCGCCGGCAATCTGCTCACGCACGAATTGGTCGTACGGCAGATCGGCTTGCATCGCCTGAATCACGTAGTCGCGATAACGATAGGCATTGGGTTTCGAGTGATCGTTGTCGAGCCCGTTGGTGTCGCTGTAGTGCACCAGGTCGAGCCAATGTCGGGCCCAGCGCTCGCCGTAGCGCGGGCTGGCCAGCAGCCGATCGACCAGCGTCTCGTAGGCCCGGGGCGATGCGTCCGCAAGAAACTGGTCGATCTCCTCGGGCGTCGGCGGCAAGCCGGTCAAGTCGTAGGTCACCCGGCGAATCAAGGCGCGGCGATCGGCCTCCGGCGCGGGCCGCAGGCCGTGGGCCGCGTGTTGCGCGGCGATGAAGCGGTCGACGTCGTTGACGATCCATGTATCGTCGGCAACCGCGGGCGGCATCGTTTCGGCCGGGGGCTCGAACGACCAATGCTTCGGACCTGCCGCCTTGGCGTGCGCCTCGGGCCACACGGCCCCGGCGTCGATCCAGGCGCGGACTGCCGCGATTTGCTCGGCCGGCAACTTTCCGGACGGCGGCATCTTCAGGTCGCCCTCGGCCGTGTGTTCGAGTGCCTGTACGAGCAGGCTGGCCGAGGAATCGCCGGGCACGATCGCCGGACCGCGTTCGCCACCCGTCAACAGCCCCTCGCGCGAGGCGACCGAGAACTCCGATTCGTTTTCGCTCGCGCGTGCGTGACACTTGTGGCAGCGCTGGACGAACAACGGGCGTATTTGCCGCTCGAAGAGTTCAACGGCCGATTGATCCTGCTGAGCACCGCGAGCTGCGCCGCACACCAAACCCAGCCCCAGGCAAAACGCGGCCCCCAGGCCGCACGCCGGCCGGCGCGCAGCGGAGCTAATGCTGACTAAGCCCAAGAAACACATCAACGCAGCGCGCAATTGCCTGTCGCTCCACATTCGGCGTCAACTTCAAGACTACCCGGAACCCCCTCCGCTGCAAACTCGCGGCGGACCTCGCCTGCAGCCCAGCCGGTTTGCCCGCGCATTGCTTGCTGGTCGAGCGGGCGACAGAATACCGGACTTCATTGACCCACCTGCGGTAAGCCGCCCCGCTGATGACCGAAACACAGCCAGTTCGTGACCCGTCGCCGACCGCGGTGCTGTCTTCCTGGGTAGGTTTCTGCCTGGTGCCGGCGATCGTCGTCGGCGACAGCATTGTCGCTGTGGCGCGCGGCTGGTCGCCCCAAACGCCGGGCTCGTTCGGGGCGATCGTTTACCTGGCGGCCGCAACCCTCGCGCTCGGTTTGCCGCTGGCCGTGGTCTCGCGCGGACTCCGCCGCGCGCTGGCCCGCAAGCGCACGGAGTGCTGGGCGTTCGGCGCGGCGGGCCTCTGCGCCTGGCTGGTGGCCGAAGCGGCACTGGGGCAACTCTGGCCCTGGCCCGAGTTCCATTGCCGCTGGCCGAACACGCGCTACGCGTTCGAGCCGAACTTGTTTCAGATGCCGGGCGTTTCGAGCAAGTCGCAAGTAGCATTCAACGGCCAGGGACTCCGCGGTCCCGAGTGGCCCGAGCGCCAAGCGGCCTACCGGATTCTTTGTCTCGGCGACAGCGCCACCGAATGTCTGTACATCGACGACCAGGCCACGTGGACGTCGCGACTCGCGCGCGAGCTTCCCGAGCTGGCGGGCCAATCCACATGGGTCGGCGCCGCGGCCGTCAGCGAATATGCCACGGCGCAGCACCTGAAGTTCCTGCGCGAGTCGCCGCTGGTCGACCAGGTCGACTGCATCGTCGCCATGGTGGGCGTGAACGATTTCCTGCGGTCGCTCATGCGGCTCGACGTGCGCGGCACGCCTGCGCCCCTGTGGCGTCGATCGCGGCTCATCGATCTGGCCCGCTACGATTGGAACGGACGCTGGCAGCATGGCTATTACTACGACTACGACGGCCGCGTGCTGCGCTACCGGCGACTCGGCCGGCCGATCGAGCCCTTTCCCTTTGACCTGAGAAAAGTCGCCACGGAATACAGTGCGCGTCTCCGGGCCATGGCCGACGCGGCGCACGCGCGCGGCGTGCGGCTCGTGTTCGTCACGCAGCCGGTTCTGTGGGACGATTTCGTCGGCGAAGCCGGGCGCAAGCGCATGTGGTTCGCCCGTAGCGACCCGGTGCCGCGCGAATGGACCTCGCTCGACGTGGGCAACTGCCGCGAGACGATCGACGAGTACAACGATCTGATGCTCGATACGGGCGAGCAGACGGAGACCGAGGTTGCCGACGTCGCCCCCGACCTGACCGGTTGGGAGGATAATTTCTACGACGACTATCACCTGTCGGAGCGCGGTTGCGCACTGTTGGCCCAGGCCTTGGCGCGTTACCTCCGCGACCACCCGCCGCAGCGCTAAGGCCTGTTGCCTGCTGGCCTTTTGTTGCCGCTGGACTGCAGCGGCGGTAACATCAACGTCGGTTGATCTGAGGGTCCGCTGGCGGGTCGCACTATGTTGCCAGGAAATCGCCTGCCGCTGCCGTTGGTGTTTGCCTTTGCCGGCCTGCTGGGCGCCGGGGCATCGGCGGCCGAACCGGCGGACCAGCTTTATTTGCGCGAGGTCAAACCGGTTCTCGAGCGGCGCTGTTACGCCTGCCACGGCGCGCTCTCGCAACGCAACAATTTGCGGCTCGACACGGCCGCGAGCATCCTCGCCGGCGGCGACAGCGGCCCGGCCGTCGAGCCGGGGCAGCCCGAGCAGAGCCTGCTCTATCGGGCCATCACCGGGGCGGACGACGCGGTGACGATGCCTCTGGAAGGCAAGCCGTTAGCGGCCGAGGAAGTTGCCGCCGTAGGCAACTGGATCGCGGCCGGCGCACCACAGCCAGCCGGTGAGCTGCCGCAACCGCGTCCCGAAGATCATTGGTCATTCCGCCCGCCGCGCCGGGCCGCCTTGCCCGCCGCTTCCCGCGACGCTTCCGCGACGAGCAATCCGATCGACCTGTTCCTCGGTGCCGCGCAGCACGCCGCGGGAGTGCAACCGGTTGCGCCCGCCCCGCCCGAGCTGCTGTTGCGCCGGGTGTACATCGACCTGGTGGGCGTGCCTCCTACGCGCGCCGAGCTGTCACGGTTTCTGGCCGACCCCTCGGACGAGGCCTACCGCCGCGTGGTCGACGAGCTGCTCGCCAGCCCGCTCTATGGCCAGCGCTGGGGGCGCCACTGGATGGACGTCTGGCGTTATGCCGATTGGGCCGGCTACGGGGCCGAGGTGCGTGACAGCCAGTTGCACATCTGGCATTGGCGCGATTGGATCATCGAGTCGCTCAACGCCGATCGCGGTTACGATCAGATGATCCGCGAAATGCTCGCCGGCGACGAAATTGCCCCGCTCGACCAGCAAACCTTGCGCGCCACGGGCTTTCTGGCCCGCAATTGGTACCGCTTCAATCGCAACGTCTGGCTGGACAACGCCGTCGAGCACACGTCGAAGGCGTTTCTAGGACTGACGTTCAATTGTGCGCGGTGTCACGATCACAAATACGACCCGATCGCACAGACCGACTACTACCGACTGCGGGCCTGTTTCGAGCCGCACCAGATTCGCGCCGAACGGCTACCGGGGCAGTCCGACGTGACGATCGCCGCCATTCCGCGGGCCTACGACGCGGATCCCGGCACGCCGACCTACTTATTCGTGCGCGGCAACGAGGCCGACCCGGATAAACAGCAATCGCTCAGCCCCGGTCTGCCGTCGGCGCTGGCCCCTGAGTCGCTGGCGATCGTGCCTGTTCCGCTCCCCGTGGCGGCATACTATCCCGGTTACCAGCCATACGTGCAGCTCGAAACGCTGGCCGCGGCGCAGGCGGCTGTGGCTGCCGCCACGGATGACGCACAACGCGGGGCTTCGGCGTTGGCGTTGGCCGCTCTCGAAGCCCGCGTGGCCGCAGACCGCGCTCGGTATGGCGCGCCCGTTTTGCCCGACGCTCACGAAGTCGCCAAAAGTGCTCAGCAGCGCGAGCGCGAAGCCGCGGTCGCTGCCGCCGAAGTAGCGGCCAACCAGGCCACGGCCGCAGTGGACGCGGCCCAAGACCAGGTCAAGGCGAAGCCCGACGACCCATCGGCAAAGCAGAGCCTGGCCAAGGCCGAGGAAGCCGCGAAGGCGGCCAGCGAACGTCTGGCCGCAGCCCGGAACGCATTGGCGCAGCCGCTCGACGGCAATTACACGCCTTTGACGGCCGTTTATCCGGCGACGAGCACGGGCCGGCGTTTGGCGCTGGCCCGGTGGATTGCCGATGGCCGCAACCCGCTCACGGCGCGGGTGGCTGTGAACCACATCTGGCTCCGCCATTTCGGCTCGGCCCTGGTCGAATCGGTCTTCGATTTCGGTCATCACGGCTCGCTGCCCGCGCACCCCGAACTGCTCGACTGGCTGGCGGTTGAATTGGTCGAGCATGGCTGGAGCATGAAGCACTTGCATCGACTGATCGTGACGGCCGAAGCGTATCGCCGCATGTCGACTGCGCGCGATGCACAGCCGCAGTCCCTTGCGGCCGATCCGGACAATCGCCTGCTGTGGCGGATGAATCCGCGGCGCATGGAAGCCGAAGTGGTGCGCGATAGCCTGCTGGCGATCTCCGGGTCGCTCGACGCGTCGCCCGGCGGTCCCGATCTGCCGCATGATCAGGGTCTGAGCAGCCTGCGGCGCAGCGTGTATTTTCAACACGCGCACGAGAAGCAGATGACGTTTCTCAAGCTGTTCGATGCCGCCAGCATGACCGAATGCTACCGCCGCACCGAATCGATCGTCCCCCAACAAGGCCTGGCGCTGGCCAACAGCGACTTTGTGCGGAACCAAGCGCGGCAAATCGCCGCGACGCTCGCCGCGCAACCACCCGAGCAGTTCATCGACGCGGCGTTCGAGACGGCCCTGTCTCGCGCGCCCAGCCGCGACGAACGGCAGGCTTGCCTCAAGTTTCTCGAGCGGCAACAGGCGCTACTCGCGGCGCCCGAGCGATTGACCGCTTTCGCAGATGCGACCGACACCCCGGCACGCGCGCCCGAGCGACGTGCCCGCGAGGACCTCGTGCACGTCCTGCTGAACCATAACGACTTCGTGACGATTCGCTGAGGTACGGACATGCCCCTCCGGCCATCTCGAGACGCATTCGCTTGCGGCTGCCACCCGGCGCGCGGGACCATGCATCGCCGCACCTTCCTGGCTGACACCGGCATGGGCCTTACGGGGTTGGTGCTGGGCTCGCTGCTGTTCCGCGATGGTGTTGCCCGTGCCGCCGCGCCCGAACACGTGGCCGACGCCTTGGGCTGGTCGCCGCCCGATGGGCAGCCGCACTTCCAGCCCCGAGCCAAGAGCGTGATCTGGCTGTTCATGATCGGTGGCACCAGCCACATGGAGAGTTTCGACCCGAAGCCGGCGCTGACGCAATACGCCGGCAAGACCGTCGCCGAGACCCCGTTCGTCGATCCGTTGCAGTCGCCATTCCTCAAGCAGAACCTGCGCGAGATCGTGCCGGGGCTGCATCATCCGCATCCGCAGTTGTTCCCGTTGCAGATCGGCTACCAGAAGCACGGGCAAAGCGGGATCGAAATCAGCGATTGGTGGCCGCACCTGGCCCAGCGCGCCGACGACCTGGCGATCGTCCGTTCGATGTGGACGACCGACAACAATCACGGTGCACAGCTCCAGTTCCACACCGGCCGGCACTCGCTCGAGGGCCAGTTCCCCACGATCGGCTCCTGGGTTCACTACGGACTCGGTTCGTTGTGCGACGACCTGCCGCAATTTGTCGTCATGGGCACGCCAATTGCCGACTGTTGCGGCGGCGTCGGCGGGCATGGTGCCGCATACCTTGGGCCAGCGCACAACGGCGTGCATCTCGAAGTCGATCCAGCCCGGCCCTTGCCGTTTGCAGCGCCCGGGGCGGGCATCTATCGCGAGGAGCAGCAAGCCGAATTTGAGCTGCTTGGCGAGCTCAACGGACTGAGCAGCGTCGAATACCCCGACGATCCGGCGATTGCCGCGCGAATTCGCGCCTATGAGCTGGCGTTCCGCATGCAGATGTCGGTGCCCGAGGTACTGTCGTTCGACCGCGAGACAGTCGCGACCCAAGCGCTTTATGGTCTCGACCGCAAAGAGTCCCGCGTCTTTGGTCAACAGTGCCTTGCCGCCCGGCGGCTGGTCGAACGCGGCGTGCGCTTCGTACAGATCTTTCACGGCTCGAACGGCGGCGCCGGGGCCTGGGACGCTCACAGCAATTTGAAAAACGGCCACGCGGCCCTGTGCGATCAGGTCGATCAACCGATCGCCGCCTTGCTGGAAGACCTCAAACAGCGCGGCCTGCTCGACGAGACCCTCGTGGTTTGGGCCACCGAGTTCGGCCGCACGCCTGGCGCCCAGAACTCCGATGGACGCGATCATCACCCCTACGGTTTCAGCGTCTGGCTGGCCGGTGGCGGCACCCAGGGCGGCACCGTGCACGGCGCGACCGACGAGTTGGGCTTCCACGCCGTTGAGAACCGCCACTACGTGACCGACATCCATGCCACGGTGATGCACCAATTGGGCCTCGACCCGCGCCGCCTCGAAGTTCCCGGGCGTAAGCGTCTGGAGATCGACTTCGGTAGCCCCATCCGGGAAATCTTGGCGTAGGTCTGCCTAACGACTGCAGCCGGGCCTTGGCAACCGAATTCGGACGTTACCCGCTCGTCTGCTTCGCCGTCGTACCGCGGTCTGCTAAGCGCCTCCAACGATGGCTGCCAATCAAATAGCGGAATGGTGCGCATTGTGCGTACGGAGTCAGACGAGGCGCTCGCCGGTGAAAATTAGATGGACGGGCCGCCCCGAGCGAACGATAATCTCGCGCTGGATTCGGACATTTCACAAATCGGAGTCTTACTCGAACCAATCTTCAAAGCGTTTCTGAGCCAACGGTGCGTGGGGCACAACACGTCCTTCTCTTCTGGGGGTCACGCACATGCACGCTGCTCTGCTTCGTTCGACCTTGGCGGTCGCAACCTGTTTGGCCGTTTTCATCGCTCCCGCTACGGCGACGATCATCGAGCCGATCAACTATGCGGACGATCTCGCCGGCGGCCTGGTGACGGTCCACTTCTCGTCGATCTTCAGCGGCACGCCCCTGGAGATCGGCAGCGTGACCATGACCTTGATCGGCACGCCGCTGACGCACACCGCGAGCACGCCCTATCACCCCAACTTTGGCTTCATCGTCTCGGGCGAGACGTCCTCGGCCATTTGGGAGATCGACAACTTTTCGCCGGTGGTCGACGATCCGCTGGCGGTCTACATCTCGAAGGTCGAGATCGATCTGCGCCCCTCGCGCGGCGGCGTTCAACCTTCCCTGTTTGACGACGGCAGCACGCCTTCGACGCCCTTGAGCGGAACGGGCGTCGCGGGCGTTATCCCGATCATCATCTCGACGGGCGCCGCACCATCGTCGGCGGTCGAGTCGTTGCCTTGGACCGATCCGAGCAATCTGGGCGACATGTACGGCAAGCTCACGCTCACCTGGAGCGGAACCGACATGCTAGCGCCGGAGAAGAATTTCAAATGGTTCGACGATACGGACCTAGTCCCGGAACCATCGTCGTTCGCACTGCTCGGAGCCGGCCTGGCTGGATTCGCCTTTGCCGCACGACGATGTCGTCAGCGAGCCGCGCACAGCGCCGCGATCGATCGCCGGGAACGGCGCTGACCGATGGCCGTTTGAAATTGACGCTCGGCCCTAGTACAACGCGGCCGAAAGCCGGCGGCGATATTCGCTGACCAGCTCGTGGTCCGGGCCCAGCAGGTGGAAGATGTTGACCATCGTCTCCCGGGCCGGGTCGCCGTGCGTCTTGCGGTCGGTCTGCACTAGCCTCAAGCACAATTCCAGCGCCTCGGCGTGCTGGCCCGCGGCCGCCAGCGCCTGGGCCAGATCGAGCCGGGCCTGGCCGTTGTCGGGTTCGGCGACAACGACCGCTCGCAGCGCGTCGACCGCACCACTGTCGCCGGCATGTGCGCGCAGCGCCAACTCGGCCTCGACGGCTTCCGCCTCGGGCTCGAGAAAGCCGCGTTCCCTTAGATCGGCGATCCAGCGGCCGGCCTCGTCGAGTTGGCCCGTGTGCACGAGGAGACGCGCGAGGCCAATCTTGGCCGGGGCCAGGTTCGCATCGAGCCGCAGCGCCTCTCGGTACTTCGCTTCGGCATCGCGCGGCGCGGTCGATTCGAGCTGCGCCGCATCCTTCGCCAGCACTTCGGCCGGTTGCGGCAAAATGCGCTCGATCCAGGCCCGCAATTGCGGTTCGGGCAACAGACCGACAAATTGATCGACAATTTGACCGTCGCGGAGCGCGAAAACGGCCGGGATCGCTTCGACGCGCAGTCCCGCGGCGGCGCCCTGATTGACGTCCATTTCGGCCTTCACGAGCAGGAATCGCCCGCCGAATTCGCCGGCCAGTTGCGCTAGCGTCGGGCCGAGCATCCGGCACGGCCCGCACCACTCGGCCCAAAAGTCGACCACCACCGGTACGTCGTGCGAACGCTCGATGCAATCGGCGGCGAAACGCTCGTCGGTCGTTTCGAGTACCCAGGGCGTACCGTCGTGGGACATCATCAACTCTTGCCGCTGCTGGTGGTCGCGTCGATCCGCTCAGCCCGCCGTGCTGAGCCGCGCCTCATAGGCGGCGATCTTGTCCTCGTGCTGCAACGTCAGCCCGATGTCATCCAGGCCGTTCAGCAGGCAATGCTGGCGGAAGGGATCGATCTCGAATTTGATCTCCAGCCCTTGTTCGTCGCGGATTGTGGCCTTGGCCAGATCGATCGTCAGCTTGTAACCCGGCGTCGCGGCCGCGCGGCGGAACAAGTCGTCGATCTGCACTTCGCTCAACCGAATCGGCAGCAGCCCGTTCTTGAAACAGTTGTTGTAGAAGATGTCGGCGAACGACGGCGCGAGAATCGCGCGAAAGCCAAAATCCTCGAGGGCCCAGGGCGCGTGTTCGCGGCTCGAACCGCAGCCGAAATTGCGTCGCGCCACCAGAATCGTGGCCCCCTGTGCGGCAGGACGATTGAGCTCGAATTCGGGATTCGGCTGCCCGTCGTTCAAAAACCGCCAGTCAAAGAACAAGAACTGCCCGAAGCCGGTCCGCTCGATCCGCTTGAGGAACTGTTTGGGGATGATCTGGTCAGTGTCGACATTCACCCGGTCCATGCTCACGACTAGGCCGGTATGCGTGGTAAACGGTTGCATCAATCTCGGTGCCTTGAGAAAACGGCCAACAACTTACTTGAACTGCCAGTCGCGGATATCGACAAACGCGCCCCGCACCGCCGCCGCCGCAGCCATCGCCGGCGACACGAGGTGCGTGCGGCCGTCCTTGCCTTGGCGACCTTCGAAATTGCGGTTACTCGTCGACGCGCACCGCTCGCCCGGCGATAGCACGTCCGGGTTCATCGCCAGGCACATGCTGCAGCCGGCCTCGCGCCATTCGAACCCCGCCTCGGTAAACACACGATCGAGGCCCTCACTTTCGGCCTGCCGTTTGACCGGTCCGCTGCCTGGGACGACCATCGCGTGCACGCGATCGGCCACATGGTAGCCGCGCACGACCTTGGCCGCGGCACGCAAGTCTTCGATCCGGCTGTTCGTGCAGGAACCGATGAACACGCGATCGATGGGAATGTCGGTAATGGGCGTGCCGGGCTTGAGGCCCATGTAATTCAACGCCTGTGCGGCCGCCTTGCGGGCATTGTCGTCGTCGAGCGCTGCCGGCTCGGGCACACGGCCGGTCACCGGCGCGACCTGGCCGGGATTGGTGCCCCAGGTGACTTGCGGGCTGACATTGCTGGCCTGGAACACGAGCGACTTGTCGTACTTCGCGCCGGGGTCGCTGGGCAGTTGCTCCCAACGCGTCACGGCCCGGTCAAACGCGGCGCCTGGCGGGGCAAACGGGCGACCGCGCAAATAGTCGAAGGTCGTCGAGTCGGGGGCGATCATCCCGGCCCGGGCGCCGGCCTCGATCGACATATTGCAGACCGTCATCCGCTCTTCCATGCTCAGCGCGCGGACGGCGCTGCCGGTGTACTCGATGCAATAGCCCGTGCCGCCGTCGGTCGTCAATTCACCGATCAAGTACAGAATCAAATCCTTCGCGGTAACGCCCGTGGCGAGCCGCCCGTCGATCCGCAACTCCAACGTCTTGGGCCGGAACTGCAACAACGTCTGCGTGGCCAGGACGTGTTCGACTTCGCTGGTGCCGATGCCAAAAGCCAGCGCGCCGAAGGCCCCGTGCGTGGCCGTATGGCTGTCGCCGCAGACGATCGTCATACCTGGCTGTGTGCGGCCCAGCTCGGGCCCGATCACGTGCACGATGCCCTGGTGAGGATCGTTGATGTCGTACAGCCGGATACCGAATTCTTCGCAATTGCGCCGCAAGGTGTCGATCTGCTGCTTGGAGATCGGGTCGGCGATCGGCAACCGGCGATCGGTGGTCGGCACATTGTGATCGGGCGTGGCGATCGTCCGCTCGGGACAGCGCACCTTGCGGCCCGCGATGCGCAGGCCCTCGAATGCCTGGGCGCTGGTCACTTCATGGACCAGGTGCAGGTCGATGTACAGAATCGTCTGTTCCCCCGGCGGCGCGTGGACTACGTGGGCGTCCCAAATCTTTTCGAACATCGTGCGGGGGGAATTGCTCATCGAACGGGCTCGGGCTGGTTGCTCGGGTCAGGAGGGGGGGATTAAGGCTGGCGGCGGCAGATCGCCGGCATACGGCTCACGACATCCGATCGGAACGCAGCCTGTCGGGCGGTCGCAAACCCAAATCATACCCGCCGTCGTGCGGCGTGACGAGTTGCTCGCGGCGGTCCGGCACGTCGCCTGGGCGCGGTCTCACGAGCAGGACAACGTGCCGATTGCAACGGTTCGGAGCAAGGTAGCGACGAAACCATGAGGCTGTGCGCAAAGGGCGGTCACGTCCACGTCCGCCGTGCGGCGAAATCGTTGTCGGTCCCCCCGGGTCCAGTATTATGGACTATATCCGCGTCGGATGATCGCCGCCGGCTGCTTTTGGCCTGCACGTCTCGTTCCCTTTGCCGCCCCATGGGGGGCGATAGTTCATGCAGCGACGCATTCCGTTCAATAAGCCGTTCATCGCCGGCAAAGAGCTGTACTACGTCGCCCAGGCCGTAACGCTGGGCAACATTGCCGGCGACGGCCATTTCACGCGCAGTTGCAGCCGAATTCTCGAGGAGCGATTCGGTATCCACAAGGTGCTGCTGACCCCCTCTTGTACGGCGGCCTTGGAAATGGCCGCGATGCTGTGCGATATCGGGCCGGGCGACGAGGTCATCCTGCCCTCGTTCACGTTCGTCTCCACCGCCAACGCGATCGTCCGGCTGGGCGCCAAACCCATCTTCGTCGACATCCGGCCCGACACGCTGAATCTCGACGAGCGGTTGATCGAGGCGGCCATCACGCCGAAGACCAAGGCGATTCTCCCGGTGCACTATGCCGGCGTGGCCTGCGAGATGGACGAGATCCTCGCGATCGCCCAGCGGCACGGCGTCCACTGTTTCGAAGACGCGGCGCAAGGCGTGCATGCCTTTTATCGCGGTCGAGCCCTGGGTTCGTTGGCCCCCTTGGGCGCCTACAGTTTTCACGAGACCAAAAACTACACCTGTGGCGAGGGGGGGGCGTTGTGCATCAATGATCCGGCCTTGCTGCACAAGGCCGAAATCATTCGCGACAAGGGCACGAACCGCTCGCAATTTCTGCGGGGTGAAGTCGACAAATACACCTGGGTCGACGTCGGCAGCTCGTACGTCCCCAGCGAAGTCGCATCGGCGTTTCTCTATGCCCAGTTGGAAATGCTCGACGCCATCGCCGAACGCCGCCGCCAAATCGATTTGCTCTACCGACAAGAGCTGGCCCCGCTGACCGCCGAGGGCCTCGTGCAGTTGCCCTATTGCCCGCCGCACAGCGAGAGCAACTATCACATGTTCTACGTGATGCTGGCCGACGCCGAGACGCGCAACGCGCTGATGGCGCACCTCAAGGCGCAGAACATTGGTGCTACGTTCCACTACATCCCGCTGCACGATTCGCCCATGGGCCGCAAACTGGGCTGCAACCCCGGTCCACTACCGGTGACCGAGTCGATCTCCGCGCGCCTGTTGAGGCTGCCCTTCTACTACGAGATCACGCCGGCCGACCAAGCCGAGGTCGTGCACCAGATCGGCGAGTTTTTTCGCCTGCGGCGCCCGGCTGTGACGTTGGCCTCCGGCCAGGCGGTCGCTCGGTCATGACCGCGGCGCCGCACTCGAGCGAAAGCCACGTCAGCGCCGCGGCCGAGCCGGCCCCGTCGCCCGATGGCCGCGCGCGTCCGCGCTATTCCATCGTGATCCCCGTCTATCGCTCGGCGCCCCTGTTGCCCAAGCTCGTCGAACGGCTCGATGCGTTCTTCGCCCAGCACCCGTATTCGCACGAATACATCTTCGTCAACGACGGCAGCCCCGATGAGAGCTGGCAAGTGCTCGAACGCCTCAAGCAGGGCCGCGATGAACTGGTCATCATCGACCTGCTGCGCAACTACGGGCAGCACAGTGCCGTGTTCTGCGGGCTGCAGCAGTCGCGCGGCGACTGGGTGATCACCATGGACGACGATCTCCAGAACCCGCCGGAGGAGTTGATCCACCTGATCCGCAAGGCCGACGAGGGCGCCGACGCCGTGTTCGGCCAGTTTCATCAGAAGATGCACGGCACCTTCCGCCTGCTCGGCTCGAAGCTCGTCGGCTGGTTGAACTACAAGCTGTTCAACAAGCCCAAGACCCTGGTGCTGACCAACTTTCGCTGCCTGCGCCGCGAAGTGGTCGACGCGATGTGCCAGGTAAACACAACCTTTCCGTACATCCCCGGCCTGGTGTTGCTCTCGGCCAAGACCTTTGCCAACGTACCCGTCGCGCATCACGCCCGGCCGGTCGGCACCTCGAACTACAACCTGAGCACGATTGCCCGGCTGGTTTGGCGGATCGTGTTCAACTACTCGTCCTTCCCGCTGCGGCTCTTGTGTGGCATCGGTCTGGCCACGTCGCTGTTCAGCTTCCTGTTGGGCGCCTTCTTCTTGATTCGCAGCTTCTTCGTCAAGACGCAAACTCCTGGCTGGCCGTCGCTGGTCGTGCTGATGTCGTTCTACCAGGGCATTGTGCTCATCATCTTCGCCGCTGTCGGCGAGTACCTGGTGCGTATCGTCAACGACGTCTCGGGGCAGAAGTCGTATCGCATCCGCAAGAGGCTCTAACGGCGCCGCGATGGAACCCAACTTCGTTATTGCCGGTGGGCAGCGGTCGGGTACCACCTCGCTCGTGCGAATCCTCGCCAGCCATCCGCAGGTTTATATGGCGCGGCCCGCGTGGCCGGAGCCCAAATATTTCGTCGAAGACCCGCGGCCGGGACGCGATCGCGCGTGGTATCTCGCCCAGTGGTTCGCCGACACAGGCACCGCTCGGGCCGTCGGGGAAAAATCGACGTCATATCTCGAATCACCCGGTGCCGCCCGGCGCATGAAAGAGCAGTTCCCGGCCATGAAGGTCGTGATGATCTTGCGGCACCCGGCCGAACGCGCGATTTCGAACTATCGCTTCTCGCGCCAGAACGGCCTGGAGACCCTGTCGCTGGCCGACGCGCTGGCCGAGGAATCGCAACGGGCCGCCGTGGCGGGGGTGTCGGTCAGCCCGTTTGCCTATGTCCGCCGGGGCAAGTACGTGCTCGACCTGCCGCCCTACTTCGAGTACGTCCCGCCGTCCGACCGGCTGATGCTGTTGCACGACGATCTGCGGGCCGACCCGGCGGCGTTCTGCCGTTCGCTGTTCGAATTCTTGGGCGTCGATCCACAACACGAGCCGCCCGAGGCCCGCGAGCGCCACAACGCGCATCAGCCCGACGAGCTGCGCATCGATCGCGGTACCCTCGACCGCCTGCTGGCCGAGTTCGACACGAGCAACCGCGAGCTCGGCAAACTGCTGGGGCGCGATCTTTCGGCCTGGTCGCGCTCGACCGCAGAACTCGAAGCCTTGGTGCGATAAATCCGCCGCCAGGGGCGCCGCCGAGGGCGGGCTACGCGGTAAAAACACCGCGGCCCTTCGCACCATACCGAGGCGCGAAGGGCCGGGAGTGTTTCAGCTTAAGCTGACGAGCCCGACGAGCGGGCCGCCAGGCTTAGTTGCAGCACGAAGCCGGAGCGCAGCAGCTGGGCTCGCAAGCCGGGGCGCAGCAGGTCGGCTCGCAGCAGCTCATCTTGCAGCACTTCGGACGGCAGCAGCGATGACGACGGCAGCGCTTGACCTTGCAGCACTTGTGGCAGCAATCGTCGCAGCACGAAGGAGCGGCGCAGCAGGTCGGCTCGCAGGCCGGGGCGCAGCAG